>PYJA01000131.1 GCA_003635185.1 Candidatus Poribacteria bacterium
AAGATATGGCCCGACGAGTCGCGAGAGTGTGCTTCCTACCGTAAAAAAAGCGATGACAAGCAATTGAAATTTGTAAGGTTTGAGGTATGCAAGCAGCCGCTTCATCAATACCCGGTCATACACTTTTCCGAGGTCTTGCTCTTCATCACTATATTCATATAGGTTGCTACCCATTCCAAACATAAGTGCGTTCCTCTAAAGTTCTTCTATCCAACTTTTGTAGGTGCAGTTTCCAACCGCACTACAGTCATCAATTTAGCGGTATTTATTCTTATACAGGACTTACGCATTCCCCCTTGATAAGGGGGGTAGGGGGGTTAAATAGTCCGGTATTTCAGTGTTTTAGTCTTTTTAACCCCCTAAATCCCCCTTATCAAGGGGACTTTTGAATACATTGCGTAAGTCCTGCTTATAGATACTTTATCTACTCAATTTTTCTCTTGTAGGAGCGACCTCCTGGTCGCGACCAGGAGGTCGCTCCTACAGAAGAAGTGTTCTCTCAGTCCAATAAAATGTTAAAATTCCTCAAGTTCATCCTGCAAGAGTTGTGTTTCATAGATGTCAGCATAAATACCACCCTTCTCAAGAAGCTGTTCATGCGCGCCAGATTCAACGATACTGCCATCATTCAAAACGATAATATGGTCTGCTGCTTTGACTGTTGAAATCCGATGCGAAATGAGGATAGTTGTTCGCCCCTTCATGATTTCAGCAAGTCGACTCAGAATTGTGTCCTCGGTTTGTGTGTCCACATTTGCAAATGCATCATCAAGGATAAGGATTTTTGGTTTTATTATAATAGCGCGTGCAAGCGCGCTACGTTGGCGTTGTCCGCCGGATATTGTTATCCCACGTTCGCCGAGTAAGGTCTGCAATCCATCTGGAAATTCCTCGATTTGCGACAGCAGATCCGCACTGTGCGCTGCTTCCTTTATCTCATCATCGTTCGGAGTGTCCACGCCGTAAGCGATATTATTCCTTAAATAATCTGAAAACAGAAAAGGTTCTTGTTCTACAAATCCGATATTGGCTCTAAGGATGCTCAAAGGTATATCCTGGATGTCTACACCATCAATAAAAATAGTACCGCGCTCAGCTTGGCGGATGCGCGGAATGAGATTGACAAGACTGGATTTCCCTGATCCCGTTCCCCCTACAATTGCAAGCGTAGTTCCTTGTTTGATTTTAAGATTGATGTTTTTTAGTACGGGCTGTCCATCAGGATATGAAAAACTTAGATTCCTAAATTCAATTGATCCGTCAATACCTTTAATGTTCCACTTGACGTTTTCACCATCGTAAATTTCCGGTTTTTCATTGAGGATTGCGTTTATCCGATCCATAGATGCGGTGCCACGTTCAAATGTGTTGACAATGAAACCGAGCATAATCATTGGGCGAACAAGCATCATGAGGTAGGCACTGAAAGCAATAAAATCACCAAGTGTTATTTTTTCCTGAATTACATGGAGTCCCCCCATCCAAAGCACAACTACACCAGCGATCCCCGGTAAAAAACGGAATAGTGGAAAGAAGAAGTTCATCAATCGTATCTGCTTGTGATTACGATTAACAAATTCTTGATTCAGTTCCTTGAAGTGTTCAACCTCATCCGCCTCAAGCGTGTATGCTTTAACAACTCGTACACCAGATAGATTCTCTTGCACTTTTGTGTTCATTGTTGAAAAAGCCTCTTGGATGCGTTCATAGCGTACATGCAAGTGCTTTCCAAGGAAGCGAATTATGATTGCAAGTATAGGATAGGGCAACAAAGCGACAAGAGTCAAAGTGGTATCAATATGCAACATAATCACGAGTGCTAATCCAAAAAATACCGTTGCATCTGCCATATACATGATAGCACTGCTAAGGACCATCCGAATAGCGTTTAGGTCGCTGGTTGCGCGTGTCATTAAATCCCCTGTACGCACATTATCATAATAAGAAGCGGAGAGTTTTTGGAGATGAAGAAAAAAGTCGGCACGGAGATGAAATTCCATCTGCCGAGCGACACCTTGGATCGTGCGGCGCTGGACGAAACGCAAAATTCCACCAAAAAGTGCGATGCCAAAAATAAGGGCAGCGAAAAAGAGAATTCGCTCTTGGGACACCGTCACATTTGGGTCGTCAAATGCTTGTTCCAATTCATCAATAAACGTTTTCAGTATCTGCGGACTGATTAGCAAAAGTCCATTTGTTAAAAGGACAAGAATGAAACTGAACAAGATGGCGTATTGATACCTTTTGACGTATTTTTTCAGACCGAGTAGACTGCGAATGGTGGACATCCTTCCCGCGCCAGTAAATTTGGACCCCGCGCGTTGCACAAAATAGGTATTGCATTTTGACGTGAATTTGGGGTGGGTGTTTAATTGAGTTTTACAGCAAAGGCGATAGGTGTTGCAATCACACTTTTTTGTAAAGTGCATCCAAGATTGTGTATAGGTGAATCATCATTTTATATTACGTGACAGTCTGTTCAACTTCTAATTGTGAGAAGGAACACTATCACAATCCCCAATATACCAATTGCCAAGAGGACAAATATATGCAAAATAGCGAAAATTGGTCGCCTGCTTTTACGCAGCATAATAATAACGATATAACGACTTGGGAACTTCCTGAAGGCGCAACCGCCCGATTAGGACAAGGCAGGATAGATCAAAGTATCACTCCCTCGCCAGATGGAAAGTATTTCGTCGTTTCCAGTGACATAGGGGTGTGGTGGTATAATGTATCAACTATGACTCCTATTGATCTCTGGGATACTGACAGAGGATATATTTCAACTGTCTCCTTTTCACCAAACGGCAAGTGGCTTGCAACTGGCGATGGAGACGGTCTCGTCAAAGTATGGGATGTGCAGCGAGGTGTTTGCATTTCTCAAATGGAACGAGATGAAGCGGAGAGACCTTATCATATTGTCTCCCGCCTCGTCTTTTCGCCTGATAGTCAGCTTCTCGCTGTCTCCAGTCAGCGTGACTACATCTTATACGTCTGGAACACTGAAACAGGGGAACGGATTGCAAAATTTCACGACAATACCAATTATAGATGGTTGCCTTTTCTCTTACGACCTATTGCCTTCTCTCCAGATAGCAGCCTGATAGCGTGTACAATGCCTGATGATAGTTTATTCGCACATGCAGATCGCGGTGGTACAATCCGTACTCCTGAACATTCTTCTAACTATATTGCTGTGTGGAATATTAAAACAGGTGAACAAATAACTTGTCTTACAGAACATCCAGATTTTGTTTATAGTCTTGGTTTTTCACCTTGCGGGAAATTTCTGGCATCTGGAGGACGAGATGGTACGGTTCGGGTTTGGTCAGTCATAAATTGGGAGTTACTCCATACTTTTCAGAATCTTGGAACGGAACGGAAGAAAGTTTTCTATTCTCCAGAGGGTGTGCTGCACGCTTTAGAAGTGTCTGATGATGCCTTCATCGTGTGGGATGTAGCGCGCGGTGAAAAGGGCAACTTCTACCTTGAAGCGCATAGTTTTCTCCATGATGCCCACGTTCCGAAAGGCACCCCATTCGTTTCAGTTTCTTATAACCCACGTGAATTTCGGAAATGGACGGTAGGTGATTCCGAACCACATTCATTTCCCCATTTACATACTGCTGTTCCTTTTTCGCTGGTTTTTTCGCCAGATGGAAAAACACTTGCAGGCGGGTGTTGGAGCGAAAATGAAAAGGTGATGTTATGGGATATTACCCAACCATCCACGCCGCCATCCAGTTTCAGTCTACCTGGAAGAGAATATATAGTCTCTGTGTCGTCACACGGAAAAATCTATGCAACTGGTCGTGATAACACAATTGCCAAGGTGTGGGAAATTGGAAACACTGAGACACCCATCGCCACTTTCACACTTCCTGACGAAGAAATCCCTCTTGCCGAACAAGAAAGACAGGTATCAACGGCAGTGTTCGCACACAAAAGCAACAAACTGGCATGTGGGGATAGTGAAGGCATGTTGTATGTGTGGGATGTACAGCAACAGCACATACAACATGCCTTCAAAGCACATGATGGATGGATTAATTCACTTGCTTTTAGCCCAAATGAAAAACTGCTTTTGAGCATTAGGAATACTGGACCTGTCTCCCAATTGTGGGATGTGGAAAGTTATGAAGCAATTGATACGTTTCCTAAAAAAACTTATGGGTTTGCTTTCTCACCTTGTAGTACTTTAATTGCCATCGGTAAAGGAAAGGAGATTCTCTTATGGGATATTGAGCATTGTGAAACTGTCATGAATATCCCTCAGCCAAAGGACAGTTGGAATCCATTTGCGTTAGCATTTTCGCCGTGTGGTCGCTATTTGGCTTCTGGTGCGTGGTGGATACGAGGTTTCGGTATTAAAAAATGTGCGGTGCGGTTATGGGATGTTGCAAGTGGTGAAAATGTTGCTACTTTCCGAGGCGGGCATCCTACAGATGTGCAGAGTCTCGCTTTCTCACCGGATGGCACTATTTTAGCGAGTGGCGGTTATGATGGCACCATTTTGTTTTGGGATTTGAAACCTTATATAGACTCCTAACACCAACAATCAACTTAACAAGTATAGCACTATACTCAGCCAAAAATAGTCTCTAATCCAATTTATAAGGATACTGAATTTATGCAAAATAGTGAAATACGGTCGCCTGCTATTAGGCAGACTGAAAACAGTGATATAATAACTTGGGAACTACCCGATGGTGCAATTTCGCGGTTAGGACAAGGAAAAATGATGGACGATATAACACCACAACCAATTGCTCCATCGCCAGATGGGAGATATATCGCTGTAGGCAATACAATAGGAGTTTGGTGGTATGATCTATCTACCATGACTCCGATTACTTTATGGGATACAGGTAGGGGATGGATTACTGCTATTTCTTTTTCACCCAATGGCAAATGGCTTGCTACAGGAGATGGGGAAGGAATTGTCAAGGTATGGGATGTACATAGCGGTGATTGTATTTCACAGATGCAACGAGATGAGTCGAAGAAAATGGAACAATTTATGTTTAATACAAATCTTGTTTCACATTTAGCCTTTTCACCAGACAGCCAATACCTCACATCTTCCAGTAGGTGGGATTACATTCTGTATGTCTGGCACACAGAAACTGGTGATCGGATTGCAAAATTTCACGTCGAAACCAATTTTAAATGGTCCGGTGGATCTCCGCGACCTATTGCCTTCTCTGCCGACGGTAGCCTGTTGGCATGCACGATGCCTGACTATAGTCTGTTGGCATGTGCAGACTCTAACGATAGAATCCGAGTCCCTGAACACTCTTTTAACTATATTGCGGTATGGGATTTGAAGAACGGGGAACAGGTCGCCTGCCTAACAGAACCCACCGATTTCGCAGATAGCCTCTGCTTTTCACCGTGTGGGAAGTTTCTCGCATCCAGCGGGCAGAAGGGTACGGTTAAGGTTTGGACACTTACCGATTGGAAAATGACACAAGAATTCCACGACTATGGAACAATGGAACAGAACCAAAGAAAGTCTTCTATTCACCAGAGAGCGTCCTATATGCTGCTGAAATCTCAAATGATACCTTCACCGTGTGGGATTTAGAAAGCGGTGAAAAGTCCGACACGTACTTTGAAGAACATCATGGTCTTCAAGGTAACCATTTACCAAAAGAATGCCCTTTCGCCTCCTTGACCGAAAGCGAATTTAAGGTATGGAAAGTCAGCAATTCCCAACCCAAGACATTTAGTTATTCGTATATCGGTGTACCTTATTCCCTCGCCTTTTCTCAGGATGGAAAAACCCTTGCAGCCTCATGTTCGGGAAATACACTGATGTTCTGGGACACTGCCAATCCCTCTCAACCGCCAAGTCGTTTTAAAGAAGCTCGCGGGAACTTCGCTTTTTCTATATCACCGCTTGGTAAATTGTATGCGACTGCACCTGAGCAGGGCACTACGAAAGGACGGATTATAAGTGTATGGGAAATTGGAAACGACAAGATACCAATTACCTCTTTCACGTTCCCTGAGCAAGAAAATCGAGTAGCACTGTATAGTTCTGTATTCGCACCGACAAGCAACTTGATCGCATGCGGGGATAATGAAGGCACGCTTTATGTGTGGGATGTGGGGAAACAGAAAATGTTACATAAACTCAAAGCACATACAGCGTGGATACATTTTATCGCATTTAGCCCAAACGAAAAACAACTCGTGAGTATCAGGCATGCTGGTCCCGTATCGCGAATGTGGGATATTGAAAGCGGTGCAGCAATCGCAGCATTTCCAAATAAAGCCACGCACATCGCGTTTTCACCGTGTAGTACCATCGCCGCTTGTTGTGGAAAAAAAGATATTTTATTTTGGGATATTGCGCAGCGTGAAACTGTCAAGGCAATTCCTCAGCCGAAGGATAGTTGGGGACAACTGCATGCGTTAGCATTTTCACCGTGTGGACGTTATCTCGCGTCCGGTACGTGGTGGAATGTGTGGATGGACAAAATGGCAATACGGTTATGGGAAGTAGAGAGTGGTGAGAATATCGTCACTTTTTGGGGACACAGCAGCGATATTCAAGACCTTACCTTCTCACCAGACGGAACGATTTTAGCGAGTGGCGGTTATGATGGCACTATCCTGCTTTGGGATATGAAGCCCTATATGGATGACGTGTGTTCATGATCGATCATGGCTACGCAGATTATAGTGAAATCCACAATTACCTGGACATTGGCGAGGTTTCCTAACCTCACATGCATGCCCCGCTGCTGGCAAGGTTTCCTAACCTCGCCACAGGACCGATTTATTACTTAATCTTCATCAGCTAAGGGATATGTCAATTTTGACTCTATTAGGACGGACGCATTCCCCCTGATAAGAGGGTTAGGGGGTAAAAAGGCGTTATTTTAGGTCCTTAACCCCCTAAATCCCCCTTATCAAGGGGGACTTCAAGTGAAAATGCGCCCATCCTGTCCTAAAAAGACGTATTACTTCTCTTTTTGAACAGGTTTCACAGGATTAACAATTGATGGCATCTTATCAGGGTCTTTCCCATTAGCTGCCCATTCAATCCATTCGGCATCCCTTTCAGCTTTGCCTTCAGCTTTGCCTTCAGCTCTACCTTCAGCCATTATCTTTTTTTTGTACCTATCTGCTTGCCTAAACATAAAGATCACCCAATCCTTTATTTTCAGTAGTAGAGTTGCCATTAAGGTAAATAACGGTATAGCAGTTCCACTATTTGTAATAATTAAGTTCCAACTATTTTTTTCGTAAACACACCAAATAATATAAGCACCTGTGATAGATGCTGTGATTAGTAAAACTGCAACTGCATCAGTAGAAGTTATTTCTAACTTATTATCTTTTTCATTATCCATTTTTATAGTATACCTCAAAAAAAATAAATTATCAAGATTCACTTGATACTCTTTTGATCGAACCAGCTTGGAATCGAAACTAAATTGTAGGACGGACGCATTCCCTTGATAAGGGGTTAGGAGGGTAAAAAGGCGTTATTTTAGGTCCTTAACCCCCTAAATCCCCCTTATCAAGGGGACTTCAAGTGAAAATGCGTAAGTCTTGTCTATAATACAAACCTGCTATGAAACCAATCTATTCGTCAAGCCAACTCATCATACTACGTAAATTCTTGCCAACTGCCTCAATTTCCAATTCAGCTTCTTGTCGGCGAAGTGCTTGCAGTACAGGTTGATTTGCCTGATTTTCAAGCACCCATTCACGTGCGAAAACACCACCTTGCACGTCTTTTAGAATCTGGCGCATTTTTTCCCGAACATCATCGTCAATGAGTTGCGGGCCGCGCGTCAGGTCACCATATTCAGCGGTGTTACTCACATCGTTCCGCATCTTGCTCAATCCGCCGGTATAGATAAGGTCTACGATTAGTTTTAACTCATGGAGACATTCAAAATATGCCATCTCTGGTTGATAACCTGCCTCAACGAGTGTATCAAAAGCTGCTTTGATGAGGGCAGCGGTGCCGCCACACAGCACAGCTTGTTCACCAAAAAGGTCGGTTTCAGTTTCTTCACGGAATGTCGTTTCAATGACCCCAGCGCGTGTACCACCAATGCCTCTTGCATAAGCGAGTGCAATATCGCGGGCAGCACCGGTAGTGTCTTGATGAATAGCAATGAGACACGGCACACCGCCACCACCTTCAAATACTTCACGGACAAGAGAACCAGGTCCCTTCGGGGCGATCATCGTAACGTCAATATCGTCTGCTGGGACAATCTGTCCAAAATGAACGCTAAACCCGTGTGATACCATCAGCATGTTTCCTGCTTGCATATTCGGTGCTATCTGCTCGCGGTAGACAGCAGAATGTTTTTCGTCGGGAATCAGAATCTGGACAATATCCGCCATCGTTGATGCTTCTTCCACTGTTTTGACAGTAATGCCTTCTGCTTCCGCGCGTGCTTTTGAACGACTGCCCTCATATAATCCAACAACAACGTTTGCGCCGCTATCTTGTAAGTTTAGTGCTTGTGCCCTGCCTTGCGCACCATAACCGATAATGGCGACGGTACGCTCCTTTAGTAAATCAAAATTGGCATCGCTATCGTAATAAATTGTTGCCATACAATTTTTTCCTCTCTTTTGAATCTTTTCTGATAAAGTCTATCCGATCTCTATTACTGTTTTGTGATTATTTGATACTATTTCAGGATTAACATTTTCCGCGTAGCAGTGAAATCGCCTGCCGTTAATGTATAAAAATAGATACCACTCGCCACAGACTCACCCACGCTATTTCTGCCATCCCAATATGCAGCACGACTACAGTTCTGATGAATACCTGCAAACTATTGATGTCCAAGTATAATGGCCACGCCTTTGCATCGTACCAATCGTCTTGGCGGTCTTTCTTTTATCAAGGGTTGGGAATGTAATTTAAGGATGTATTTTGAATGTATTCCCAAAACCGATCAAGTGTAATTTCGATAAACTTATTTCTTCCTAAATTTCCGTAGAATATCCAATTGTTAGACTTTATACTATTAGCAAAAACTCCGAGTGGAGTAGCTGTTGCAGTGAGATAAGAATATAATTGGCCACGTCCATCCTTTACGTCTGAGAAACCTTCTCGTTTGCATTCTATAATGGCAGATAAGTTTTGCTTCCGATCAACAATCACAACATCAGCTCTGCGTTTATCAACTCCCATCTGAATTTCATATTCAGTCTTAATAAAAAAACCGCTTAATTTGGGAGAGAAATAATTTATAACAGCTTCTACTACTTTTGCTTCATGCGGAGCATCTTGACGACAATAAGGACACAAAATGAAACGAGGATAGCGCTGTTGAAAATATGAGTGCTGATGGCAAAATACTTTGTTTAGTTTTCTAATAACGGGACCGAATTCAACATTGGTTTCAATATTATGAGCGTAAATGTGTCCATGGTTGTCTTGGCCTATTGAGATTGATTGCATTGAATTAGCAGGCGTTTTTAATACACATTCAATTTCTGGCTTTAACACTTGCCTGAGTTTTAGTAGGTTCTTGATGTGCCAGGATCTGATTTCTTCTAATTCACCGTCAGAAAACTCAATCGATCCGACACGAGAGAAAGCAATCCTTGAAGGTCCTTTTTTTTCATGGCGTATCCATTCTAATGCTGCTCCAAACTTTTTATGGATTTCACTCTTACGCTTCTCTAAGGCATCAAAAACATTTAGTCTCCCTCCTTTAACATCATCATAGATATTTACGTAAGCAAGTGCTTTGCCATCTGTCTCAAACATTGCACCATATTTAATCATGCCAAACCCAGAACCAAAGACGTAACAATTTTGTGGTAGTGCCTTCTTTGCATTTGTGAAATAATGAATTTCTCGGAGCTCGTCAATAAGCACCTGGAAATAGGCTCGATACTTCTTTTTAATAATAGGAGGTATTTTCCTTTTGTGTAAATCTTGCATTTGGTCAGTTCCGTTGTTTATTAAGAGAACAGATCACTTCTGAATCAGTATCTTCTGCGTTGCAGTTTGGGCGATGTTTTGTTGTGCATTGGCATTTTGATAACCTAAAATCAAAACTAATAAACAACTGATTGTAATAAAATTTATGCGAAACTTCAAAATAATTCCTCCTCATCTGACGTGCTTTGATTCTGTTTTATTTAGTAAAATAACATCTACAGAATATCCAAACTTAAGGTTTTTGTCAAGTAGACTATAATAACTCAAGTTGCCACATATTTCGTAAATTCTCTTGTAGGAGGGGTTTCCAACCCCGATTTATTACAAATGACACTATGAATCAAGGAAAAAAACAGTGTCTTTCTGTTCAAAGTTTTGTAAGTAGCAACTTGAGTTATTATAGTAAAATCCAAAAATATATGCACACTTTTGGTCCGTGGGACCTAAACCGCCAGACTGTGCTGTAGCACAAACTGTATCAAGTTTAAATAAATATTTCGGTAATTTCTTTAGTCCCGTAGGGACGATATGTTTATAGAAAAACGTTGAACAACGCCTCTTTAGTCCCGTAGGGACGATATGTAAAAAATATGTCGTTGGCATACACATATCGTCCCTACGGGACTAATGGAATGAGGTCGTCCGCGCTGCTATAAACATATCGTCCCTACGGGACTAAAGATCACTTAAAATGTTCCGAATATGCATAATGAAATTACCGAATTAATAAATTAATCTTCATTTAGTTTGTGCAGTAGTGTACGCAAACTAACAGTTTGCGCTACAATTCTGTGCAAGTAATTATAGATTTCACTATAATCAAAACCGTTCAATTATCAGAGAATCGCTCTTGTTGCAGGCTTTGTGTATGTCAAACGCCATGGGACATTTGATATTGATTCACAGTGGAGTGAACTTGTGGGAAGGTAAAACTACTGGAAATTGAACTGTTTTAACGTCGAGATTATTTTGTAGCACCCCGCATCATCGCAATTTTGCCAGTGCGCGCTAACTCAATGACACCGTACGTACTGAAAATATCAATCGCCGCTTTCAATTTACCCTCATCCCCAGTAATCTCAAGCACAAGCGAGGCAGGTTTCATATCTATAACCCGTCCACGGAAAACCTCTGCGACTTGTAGAATCTCGGTGCGTTTTTGTGGATCATCGGTAGCAACCTTGATAAGAACAAGTTCACGTTCAACATGTGTGCCAGTCGAAAGGTCTGTAACCTCAATAACGTCAATCAATCTGTTTAAATGTTGATAGATTTGCTCAATTATCTGTGCGTCGCCATGCGTAACAAGAGTAATCTGTGAGATGCTCTCGTCGTGAGTCTCAGCGACGTTGAGACTATCAATATTAAAACCGCGCCCACTGAAAAGTCCTGCGACGCGTGCAAGGACTCCAAATCGGTTTTCGACCAAAACTGAAAATATGTGTCGTTTTTCTTTACTCATTTGTACTCTTTATTAAATCGTCCTTTGATCTGTAGTGGATAGATGTGGTTTAGGAAGATCAGGAAAGCCCACGTATAACATCTCCAAGCCCTGCGCCTGCGGGCACCATCGGGAATACGTTCTCATCTTCATCAACAATGAAGTCAATCACGACAGGGCCGTCATTAATCCCTTTTGCCTTCAGTAATGCGGGTTCAACATCTTCAGGGTGTTCAACGCGTAGCCCGGTTGCCCCGAATGCTTGGGCAAGCAAGGCGAAATCAGGGTTGTCGTGGTAATCCACAGCAGAATAACGTTTATTATGAAAAAGTTCCTGCCATTGCCGCACCATCCCTAAATACATATTGTTAATGATAAAGATTTTAAGTGGTAACTTCATGGTAATTGCAGGCACTAATTCCTGAATAGTCATGATGTAAGACCCATCACCATTGATATTGACAACGGTCTTGTCCGGACATCCGAGTTGCGCACCAATTGCAGCTGGTAAACTAAAGCCCATTGTACCGAGGCCACCTGAGTTCAGCCATTGACGCGGTTCAGTAAATTTGAAGTATTGTGCTGCCCACATCTGATGTTGCCCAACATCTGCTACGACAATCGCATCACTATAATGTTCATAAATCTGCTCTATAACATATTGCGGCATTACTTTATTGGCTTTTTGCTCGTATTCAAACGGATATTTCTGTTTCCATTCCTGAATTTGATTGCGCCACGGATCAATATCCGCAGTGTCGACCAACTTATTTAGTTCGGTGAGAACGTTCTTGGCATCGCCAACAATTGGCACATCTACAGGCACATTTTTTCCGATGCAGGACGCATCAATATCAATATGGATTTTTTTAGCATTCGGAGCGAATTTGTCAAGGTCACCGGTAACTCTATCGTCAAATCTTGCACCGATAGCAACGATGAGATCGGCATCAGTGAAAGCATAATTCGCACAGCAAGAACCGTGCATGCCGGGCATCTGCATTGCTAACGGGTGCGTTTCGGGAAACGCGCCGAGTCCCATCAATGTGACGGTGATAGGAATCTGTGTTTTTAGCGTTAACTCCCGCAGTTCCTCGCTTGCATTTGCCAGTACCACACCACCACCGGCGTAAAGCATCGGGCATTTCGCTTCCTTAATTAACGCTGCAGCTTTTGCGATTTGCGCAGGATCACCATTCACTTGCGGTTTATAACTGCGAATATCAACTGTTTCTGGGTACTGAAATAGAGTCTCATTTTTCTGGGCATCTTTAGCGATGTCAATGATAACGGGACCAGGTTTTCCTGTACTTGCAATATGGAATGCTTCTGCGACAACATCTGCGACTTCATCGCAACTTTTGATGAGATAACTGTGCTTACAAATTGGTCGAGTTACGCCGATAACATCACATTCCTGAAAAGCATCGCTGCCGATAAAATCAGTTAATACCTGTCCGGTAATCGCTACCATCGGAATAGAATCCATATAGGCAGTTGCGATTCCAGTAACGAGGTTAGTTGCGCCAGGGCCGGAGGTAGCGAGTGCAACACCGACCTTTCCTGTGACGCGCGCATATCCATCCGCAGCATGTGAAGCTCCCTGCTCATGCCGCATCGGAATCAATTTTACTTCTGTTTCGTCGTATAGGGCATCGAAAATCGGCATTGCCGCGCCACCGTTCACACCGAAGATATATTCGACACCTTCACGTTTAAGACAATCCACCAGGATTCGCGCTCCTGAAAGTTCCATGCCAATTTCCCTCATAAACGGTCCTAAGGCACATTCCGCTGTGCCGTAAGTTTGTTGAAAGTAAAAAACCTTCTCGTTCCAACTTTGGAGACGAGAAGGGGGACATAAAATGACCTTACCGTGGTACCACTCCAATTCTTTCCCTGTTTTCAAGGAAAAGCACTTTTGGGATGCGATAACGGGCATCACACCGACTAACCCTACTTATCACGATTCGGAGATCGCTCTTACAGTTGTTCAGATTAGCAGCTCCAGGGCGACCTTCAGTCGTAGGAACTTGAGAAGACCTTTCAGCCTGTGAGTCTTCCTCTCTTGCAAGTCCGATGGACCTACTCCTCCCCTTCAACGCTTTTCAGTAATCTATTTAATTGTATTATACACACCGTTTTGCTAAAGATTACGGTGTTTTGAAAGCATTTATCTTTACTTTATTAATTATAACACCTCATAACGGGAATGTCAAATGAAATTTAATCTTGCGAACAGTTTAATTTCTGTAGTCTCAATCAGAAGATTGAGACTACAGAAATTAGGTTTACTATCGAAGAGATTTTAACTGTCCCCAAACAACGCTGACTTTTTCAGCAGGATCTACCGATCGTAATTCTTCCCCAAAACGATTGGCAATAAGTTCGGCATATTCGGTTGCGACTTGCTCGTTTCCTGGTATCGCAGTGCCGCAGCAAGAAGTATGGAAATTAATAAACCATCCCTTCATATCTTTTGTTCGGTAAGCAATCGGATCGGCATTTGTGCCATCATCCGCATAACTTTCAAACTCAAAATCGTTTTGTTCCAGGACATTGAGACCAGCTGGGCGATTTGATGTCCATTTTTTCAGCGAAGGAATGTACTTTTTACCGAGATCGGTAGGGGAAACGGATGCTGTATTAGAATTTGTGACTTGAAAACCGAATACACTTCGCTGACCTGCACCTGTAATCTCAACACGGTTGTTAGCACCGAAATCCCAATAATAGTAGAACGGGTAATCACCTATGAATCCACCGATACCGCCATCTCTCAACCATGAATAAATGGGATCATCTTTGCCTTTATTCTGAAAAATCGTTTCAGGTGTGTTTCCTTGAGTGATGATATAGATGCCTTTCGGGTTGGCTTCCATATACTCTAATAAACCATCACTATCGACGATTTCGGCATCAAGTTTTTCATCTTCAAGTTTTTCAACGATAAGCTCAGCTAAACCCTGTGCACCTGCCTGACCGCCTGCTATTCCTAAACCACCACCATTCTCCATCTTAGCATCATAGACAACTGCTACATCCTGACCGAAACTATAACCCACAAAAGTTAGAGCGATAATTGATACAAAACAAAATATCCTTTTCATTTTTCCTCCTAATTAGATCTAAAATTTAGTAATAAAGCATCTCATGCACCAACATCTTATCAAATCTACCGAGTTTTTTCAAGTGCTTCTGTATACAAACAGGGTTATTTAGTTTTCCGCTTTTCTGCTATATTTTTCACGTTTCAATATAAACCAACTGTAGGTCGGGTTGAGGAACGAAACCCGACATGGACCAGACGTGTCGGGTTTCGTTCCTCAACCCGACCTACAGTATAAACTCTCAGTAACGTTCATCGACTGGCAATTCATAAAACTAAATAACCCTGTTATACAAAAAATTTACTTGACATCAGATAAAAACTATGGTAAAATTAAGAAAAGGAAAACGAACATTTTACGGATAAATTTGTCAAAACTACATGAAAAAAGATACTTTGTGTGTATAACAGTCCACTTACACCACAAATAAGGAGAATATAGTGAAGTATTCAAAAATCCTCATTTTTTTGGGAATCGGTTGTGTCGCAGGTTTACTGCTTGTATTTGGATTCCATCTCCAAGCCCAAAATGCAGCCAAAAAGGAAATCATCACAGCAAAAGCAAACGAAATGAAAGTCCCAGGAACACCGCAGATGGAGCAGTTCCGCACCCGTCAACAGAATTGGGCAGCGCCAGGCCGGCAGCGAACGTCAAGATGGGGTGGGCAGCAGCGTTCTGATAGTTCTGAGCCTAATAATAGCGCGGATTTCTATCGAGCGATTGTTGACAATAACATCTTTCGCCCTCTCGGTTGGAGACCGCCGAATAAAGAACCAGAATATGCCTTCATCGGTACCCGAACAGACCAAAAAGGGACATTTTTTGAGGCATATTTTTTAGAACAACGTTCAAATCAGTTTCATATAGCCAAGGTTGGAGATAAAGTTGGTGAAGTAGTTGTAAAAGAGATTGAGGAAAAAAAGATCATTTTAGACAAAAATGGTGAAACGATCACACTCAGAAGGGGCAATGTGTCGTTTCTCGGTGGTGGTTCGCGTCACAGTAGTTCGTCCAGATCAGAAAGTTCTAATCGGAACGAAAGCAGTAGTAACAATAAGGAGTCCGCATCTAAATCATCTGATAAAAATGCTGCTAATGAAAAAGAAAAAGCAGAAAGAATGAGAAAGGAAATGATGGAAAAAGCACGAGAAATGCGGAGAAGGTTTGAGAGTGCTTCGCGAGAGGAACGTGCGCGGATGTTCCGTGAATTTAGTGGGCGCAGAGGCCGAGGACGATAAGAATACTGCCCATATTTTCTATCTTGCCCCTATTTTGTTCATCAAATGACCCCACAAGGCACTCAGGTAGGTTCTTGCGGGGTTTAATGCGCCAAATCAATGCCGAATGCTCAACGGTATTCGGCATTGATTTGTTTTAGCTTTGACTATAAAAAGGAATTATACGAATGATAGTATTAGAACTGGGTAAGTCCTGATCGTATATGTGTCCTAAACTACGCACTCGCTGATAGTTCACGACGTGTAAAATTATGCAACCTATTTACCGTAATTTCGCGTCATGATCTATAGAACATTATAATGTTTTATGGGAATCAACGCCAAATACACCTATGGTATTTGGCAGTAGCGCGTGAGCGAAACCTGTGGATATAAATTTTTGGAACTGAATTTGTTTGACGGTGTTATAACCTCATAGAGACAGTATGTTTATAGAAACGAGGAAATCTTTCTCTTATGCCCGTGAATCAACGCTGAATACGAGTGTGGTATTCGCTGGGAAATCTGACTACCGGGAACAAAAGTATCTATTTTAGAAATTCACCATATAACACTGTGCGTGTTTATACCATCTTGCTTGTAATAAAAAAGGGAAGCATATAGTGAAATACTCAAAAATTCTCATGTTTTCAGGAATAAGTTGTGTAATAGGTTTAATATTTGTATTTGGGTTTCGACTGCAAGCTCAAAATGCAGCAAAAAAAGAGATCGCCATCGCTAAAGCAAACCAAATGAAAGTCCCAGCGACACTTCGTATAGATCAATTTAGAAACCACCCACAAGGTTTAAATCGGAATGTAAAAGCCCGTTCGAAAAGTGTAAAATCTGATGATAATTCAGATTTTTATAAGGTGATTGTTGAGAATAACATTTTTCGTCCGCTCGGTTGGAGACCGCCTAATAGAGAACCTCAGTACACACTGATTGGTACTGCTATTGACCCAAACGGTACCAGAGTAGAGGCGTTTATATTAGAGGAACGTTCAAATAAATTTTATATAACGAGTGTTGGTGATAAAGTCGGTGATGCAGTCGTTCAAGAAATTCAAAAGAAAAAGGTTACTTTGGATAAGAATGGTGAAAAGATTACGCTCAGAAGTGGAAATGACCCGTTTCTCAAAAGTGGCAGTTCGCGTCGCAGTAGTCCATCCAGATCAGAAAGTGCTAATCGGCAGGAAAGCAACAACAAGCAGTCTTCATCTAAATCCCTTGATAAAGAAGCTGCTATGAGAAAAGCTAGGGAAGAAGCGATGAAAAAAATGCAAGATGTGCGCTATAAATTTTCTAAGGGCATTCCGCCAGAAGCCCGTGACCAGATAATTCGTCAACTTAAGGAGCGCGGTGTTTTCAAAGGGAATGGCAAAGAAATTGTTACTTTTACTGTTGATTAACAACTATAATTTTACAGTTACTATACAAAAACCCCACAAGAGACTTATACAAGTTCTTGCGGGGTTTTTGTTGTACTTGAACGGACATACACTTCACAGGCTACGCAACGTTCTGGATATTCTCAGGCATATTTTCAAGCCGTGACAGCCAATAACCGACATCGTACGACTCATCACCGATGAGAAAACGCCAAAGTTTTATTCGGTTGACAATTTCAAGTCGGACATCGTTGCCATACCACCTATGGTTACGACTCAAAATACCACGGATACCAGGGGTATCAATGTCATCTGTGTTCCAAAGTTTGAGTTGGCGAACAGTCGGATTGAGACGTAGTTTATACATGTAGCGGGTTTCATCAGTTAAATTCGGTTGTGCGCAGTGCCACATTCCGTGATGTACAACGACAAGTGTGCCAGCATTACAAACTATGGGATGTTGGCTCAAGAAGTTTTGGTAGCGCGCAATATCTGTTTCACAGACCCGTCTGAAATGGCTTCCGGGCAAAATCATGGTACCACCCATTTCACGTGGGGTATCGTGTGAAAAATAAAAGAACTGAATGTCAAAGTGCATCCGAATATCAATGATAGCATCCGCGTGCCAAATTTGCCCATGTTCACTTTGTGGGCGGACAATATGAGTAGCATGATGGTCAAACAACGGTGCCTCCCCGACAAGGCTTTCAATAATGCCTTGTACTTGAGGGAGTCGAAAGACTTTTCCTACAGCGGAATCGTCGTGCCATACATCGTCTAATACGGTGCCGCCACCGCCCCGAACGGGTACACCGGATGCCATTTCTTCATGGGCAGCCTTATTTAATTCATCGGGGATAAAATCGTCAAAGCGAAGGTAACCGTCGGCTACGAAATTCGCCATCTGTTCTGTGGTTAGGAGATACTGTTTATCAACCATTAGATTTCCTCCAATTTCTCTAAGATATATTCAAATCTTAGGTATGAAGTGTGATACTCCATGCCGGGAAAAGCGGGGAATTGTTGTGGGAACTGAATAACCCGCCACCCATCTTGCATTGCTTCTATAACTGAGTTATAGGGCGGAGCATCGCTATCACCAGTGGTATAGCGTATTTTGCCTGTGCCATCATACATTGCCCATGCAACGACGTGGCTGTTGAGGTCAGGTGTGTGTAAATGTAAAACCAGAAGCTGCTGTCGTAATTCAGCCATATTCAGGGTATGCCTTCCTTCAATAGAAGCAGATATACATATATAACGTGAGTTCGGAAAAAGTCCGAGTTTATTGCCCAAAGAGAACCCTAAAGAGAGACATTATATGTTAGAAATGGTATAACTTTCAAACAAAAGGAGTTCTCTGATGACTATTATACCACTTTTCTGTGAAGTTGACGACTTTTTTCTGAAAAAAGATAAATCCCACTAATTTGGTACTATTTAACGCTTGGAGTTCACCCAAAATAGGGTGAACTCCAAGCGCTTGTTTGCTTACGCTTAGACGAATTTGTAAAACACACAACGTCCTATGGAATATTACCGGGCTGCTTTTGCTTTAATACGGCTCCAAGTTGTAACCAACTTCCCGGCTGGTTCTACTGGAGTCACGGAAGCCATCCCATCCGCTATCAATTCCGCTATTTCTGCTTCGCTGAGTGCCCTATTATAGAGGACAACTTCGTCAATTGTGCCAGTCATCCAATAATTTCCGATATCGCAGCCGCCAATATAAAGTGGACTGTCGTTGCTCTCTGGATCAGCATTAGGTGCGACTTCAGCATCAATTTTTCCATCTATATAGAGCTTGAAATTCGGTTTTTGATATGTTGCAGCGACGTGATGCCATGCACCGTCAGTAACATTGGTTTTCGCATCATACGATTTCCAACCACCAGATGTGAAGGAATAATGGATTACGCCAGTGTTAACGTGTCCAAAAATGCCGTAGTTTCGTCCGGTTGGATTGCGAGCTTCTTTTGCAGCGATAACGTGCCATCTTCCCGATGTTGCAGGACTATTTATCCAGGCAGCAATTGTAAAGGATGTTAGGTCAAGGGCATCACTATCAGGAACGGTTACCATATCTGTGCCGCCAAAATTCATGGCACGGCCAAACTTTCCATCAACCCACTTAGGGGCACCTTGAACTAATTCACCGTGATGCTCATTCCCAGATGAATCTGAAACGGTATTGCCAGTGCCATCATCAAACAACCACGCTCCGACAAGTCCATCGGTAGTTACTGCCATAAGATTTGGTGAAACAATAAAAAGGGTTAGAATTAGAAAAACTGAGATTTTGTACATTATATTCTCCTTATTTTTTTGTAAAGTGATAATGAGCATAAGCGCAGCATGTAACCGCGCTTATGGGTTTGTAATGTGGAAACGAGATACTACTGAGTAGCATCCGTTTTAATCTGGCTCCACGTTGTTACGAGTTTTCCACCTGGTTTTACGTCTAAAGCCCCTGTGATCCCTTTATCCATCAATTCGTTGATTTCTACATCACTGAGAGCTCTGTCATAGAGAACAACCTCATCGATCGTACCGCTCATCCAATAATTTCCGATGTTGCATCCGCCAATAAACAAGAAATTATCATGGTTGTCCGGATCCGTATTTGGTGCTGTTTGCGCATCAACCTTCCCATCAACATAAAGCTTGAAATCTGGCTTTGCATAAGTTGCGACGATATGATGCCATTTGCCATCAGTTATGACAGTTTTTGCATCAAACGACTTCCAACCACCTGTTGTGAAAGAATAATGAACTACACCAGAGTTAGTGTGCGCGAATGTTCCGTAGTTCCGCCCAGTTGGATTGCGATTCTCTTTTGATGCAATGATTTGCCAGGGACCGGAAATTCTCGGGATATTCACCCACGCTGCGAGTGTGAAAGATTTGAGGTCAAGCGCGGCATCATCATCTACTGTTACCATATCCGCTCCACCAAATTCCAAAGCACCACCAAACTTTCCTTTAACCCATTCTGGATTTCCTTGTGCAACTTTTCCATCTAAGCCGTTATCCGAAGAATCAGTAACGGTCTTTCCATTGCCATCATCCATTAGCCATGCACCGACCAAACCAGTTGTATCAAGTGCCGCAACTTGTGGCGAAATTATCAAAAAACTTAGAAAGAGAAGAGATAACATTTTAAACATGTGAAATGCTCCTTTGCCATGAGGCTCTATAGCAGTAAGAAAATATCTTTGCCTGCGTAAATTCCGTAAATGTTAAGTTTTAACGTGAGTTTTATAATAAACACTATAACGATTCACACACATTAGGAAGAGTCCTTTTCAGGACAACAACAAAAACCCGCGACGCGCCAAAATGCACGTGCGGGCACAAAGCGGCAGAACCGCTAATACTTTCACAGTTATTTTTTTGAAATGTGTTATATTTAATATAACGTGGGGGGGGGGATTCAAAACCGGATGTTAAAACGAAACCCGCAAGCAGGATGCCTGCCCAATCTTCGCGCAGACAATAGATATCTGCAGTGTTTTTCTCTAAATGATGATTCGTTTGTCGGTTTTTCATTGTCCAAAACCCCAAGTCCGAACACTAAAAATGCAGGGTAACGCAATTTTTTGTACGTATAACCTATTCACAACGTTTATTATATCTGCTAAATGCAACAAATGTCAATTTTTTTTAACACACAAAATTGTGGACAAAGCACACCCACTAAGTTTTAGATGACCGTATCCGGTGGAATTGTAGCGTCTTTTGGTACGATAACGATTCCATCCCGTATATAATAGTCTTCAGCATCGTAATTGTCAAGGTTTTTTGTATTTGCGATGACAGCATTATCACCGATTCGCGCATTTTTGTCAATAATTGCGTTCTGAATTAGGCATTTTTTGCCGATACCAACATTTGGCATTCCCGCCTGTTCGTTTTTTGCGCGTAGTGTATCTGACTCATAATAATCTGCTCCCATGAGTACGGATTGATAAATCCGACTGCCGTTGGAGATAATACTGCGGATGCCGACAATCGTTCTGTCCAGTTCCGAATCATCAATGATAGACCCTTCAGCGAGAATAGAGGAGCGGACACTGCTGCTATTCACTTTGGTGCTCGGTAGATGCCGGCGGTTTGTGTAGATAGGTGCTTGTTCATCGTAAAAATTGAATGCGGGGGATACATCGGTGAGTGCGATATTAGCAGAATAGAAGGCGTGGATAGTCCCAATATCCTCCCAATACCCATCAAAAAAGTAGGCAGAAACAGGACGCTTCTTAATGCTTTTCGGAATAATATCTTTGCCAAAATCAACGTTTGCATCGTCTTGGAGGACCTCTTGTAGAACATCACTGTTAAAGATATAGATTCCCATAGAGGCGATGTATTCTCTTCCTTCGGATTCAATGCCGCGTGCGGTAAAAACATCTGGGGCAACACGTAACTGCTGCAATTCCCCTTCAGTTTGCGGTTTTTCTACAAAATCGGTGATACGTCCATTCACATCAGCTTGGAGGATGCCGAGTCCGCTTGTCACCTCTTTTTTCACAGGAATCACAGAAACCGTTATGTCAGCGTTAGATTCAGTATGAACTGCCAACATTTTTCGATAATCCATGCGATAAAGATGATCGCCAGCAAGGATTAGAACGTGATCATCTGCTACACGCGGATTAAGAATATAAGGCTGGTTATGCTTGATAGCATCTGCTGTGCCTTGATACCACGCATCGCCCATGAGCGTTTGTTGTGCTGCTAAAATTTGGACGAACCCGCGGCGATAGGAATCAAAACGGTAAGTTTGCGCGATGTGTCTGTTCAGAGAAACGGAGTTGAACTGTGTTAAGACATAAATGCGTTCCAAGTCTGAATGTAGGCAATTACTAATCGGAATGTCAACCAATCGAAATTTGCCTGCAATCGGGACACTCGGTTTAGCACGATCACGTGTTAATGGAAATAGGCGTGTGCCGCGACCGCCTCCCAGAATTACCGCAATCATGTTCCCTTTACTCATAAAATTCTCCTCCGTTTTCCTACAAACTTCCTTTGGTAGAAAGCACTCCTGTGATACGCTCGTCAAACTGCGTAGCAATATCTAATGCTTTTGCGACTGCCTTAAAAATCGCTTCAATGATATGGTGTTGATTTGTGCCGTACGGAACGTTAATATGTAATGTTGTACCACTGTTGTTTACAAATCCGTGGAAGAATTCCTCAGCCAATTCTATATCAAATTTACCAACTTTCCCAGACACAAGCGGTGTTTCGTAGTGTAGAAAAGGGCGCCCACAGATATCCAAATCGACTTTCGCCAGAGATTCGTACATTGGCACAGTGAAACTGCCAAAACGTTTCATCCCTGCTTTATCGCCTACTGCTTTCTGCAATGCCTGTCCTAAGCAGATGCCGACATCTTCGGTTGTGTGATGTGCATCTACATGCAAATCGCCTTTTGCTTCAACTTCCAGATCAAAGAACCCATGTTTTGCAAAGAGTTCTAACATGTGATCCAGAAATCCAACGCCGGTGTTTATATTGGAGATTCCATCTCCGTCAAGGTTTAGACTGAGGTGGATTTGGGTTTCTCTGGTTTCGCGTGTGATGTCTGCTTTTCTTTCCATTATGCTGAATATCTTAAATTGTTAGTTTGTTTGAATCAGTCCAATCCAATATGAATCTACTCAATTATACGCTCAAAAATGGGTTTACGCAACGGAAAATCGGGGTATAAATGCTTCCATTCAAAATTATGCCCATGTTATAAGTCCAAGTTCATAGACAGATTGCAAATCCTCATGTGAAGGCAAAACACACAACGTATAGCCGTGCAGCCCTGTTTGATTTAGAATAAGTGTGCCTTCAAACAGGTATTTTCCGCCCCCAAGGTCTTCTTGATATTCCATGTTTGTCACGCTGCCGTTCTGAATTTCGCCAGTTGAATCTAATACACCGTGATATATTTGGACAGCGAGTTCATTGGGAAATAGGGCATCCGTGTGGACAACTGCTTGAATTGAAACTGATTCTCCGACTGAGAGAGCAGACACATTTTTTGGTGACGTATCTTGTGTTTTAGGAATTCGCTCCTCAATACGCAGGTTACTCCAATGTTTACGGATGTTTGCTTTCCAATTGGCAAGTGCGATGCCGCGGCGCGCGTCATTTTGATTTAGCTTTAGCCATCTTTGATGTGCAGGAAAATAGAGGCGTTCTGCGTACTCTGCGACCATACGTTTTGTATTGAATACCGGTGCCAGGTTCTGCATTGCTGTTTTCATTTTTGCGACCCAGCCGTACGGAATATCATCAACGAGGTCTCGATCATAAAACAGTGGAACAACCTCGTTCTCAAGTAAGTCATAGATTGCGTTTGCATGTGCTTTGTTGACAGATTTTGAGTCGTCCGCTTCAGGTGTAGCGTCAATTGTCCAACCACCGCCAAGATGTTGAGCCTCTGCCCACCACCCATCAGCCATACTAAGATTGAGCGCGCCGTTTGCTGCTGCCTTCATGCCGCTTGTACCGCTTGCTTCATTCGGTGGCAATGGGGTATTGAGCCAAACATCTACGCCTTCAACGAGGTAGCGTCCAACACAGATGTCGTAATTTTCAATGAAAAGGATTTTATGTCGGAATCGGGGTTCTGCAGCGATCTTATGTATCTTTTGAATCAGGACTTTGCCCTCATGGTCATGCGGGTGTGCCTTTCCTGCAAAAATAAGCTGCACGGGACGTTCTGGGTCATTAAGGATTTTGGCAAGCCTGTCCAGGTCGTTGAATAATAGCGTAGCGCGTTTATAAGTAGCAAATCGCCGGGCAAATCCTATCGTCAACGCAGCAGAATTGAGAGTTTTTTCCACGTTCCCGTCTTCTTGATTAGTGTTTTGTGCTGCCAAAGTTTGGCCTGGACTTTTGCGGCGTTTCTGGCTTTGTCGCTGACGCGCAAATGCAATTAAACGTTCGCGTCGACGTTCATGTGTGCGCCACAACTCCGTATCAGGGATCTGCGAAATCTGCGTCCAAACCTCTTGGTTCGTGAGATCAACGATCCATTTGGGACCGAGATACCTGTCGAACAGACTCTGCATATCTTCTGAAACCCAAGATCGGGTATGGATGCCGTTTGTAATTGCTTTGATAGGAACTTCATGCGCGGGCAGGTTATGCCACAGATTTTTCCACATGTTACGGGAAACCTGTCCATGTAATTGGCTCACCCCGTTGGACATCGTTGAAAGTCTTAACGCGACTAACGCTGGACTGAATTCACTGTTATTGTCCGATGGGTTTTTCCTTCCTAAACCGAGAAACTTTTCTTCTGAAATACCGAGTGTGACAAAGTAGTTTCTGAAATAATGTTTAACGAGATCGGGGGGAAACCAATCAATTCCCGCCGGAACAGGTGTATGTGTTGTGAAGATGTTTCCTGCCGTTGTTGCTTCGCGTGCTTCGTCAAAACCGATACCGGTATCTGTCATCAATTGACGTATCCGTTCCAATGCCAAAAATGCCGCGTGTCCTTCGTTCATGTGGCAGACATTTGGATGGATATTGAGCGCTGCTAATGCACGGTAGCCGCCAATGCCGAGCAAAATCTCCTGCTTGATCCGCATGCGTTCATCGCCACCATAAAGATAATCAGTGATGTCGCGCAATTCAGCATTTTGATTCTCTGGGATATTCGTATCCAACAGATACAGAGGAATTCGCCCTACCTGTGCACGCCAAACCTTTGCATAAGCCTTTCCCTCTGGATAATCAACATGAATTAAAAGCGGACTTCCATCTGGTTTGTGTTCTGGGGTAATCGGCATATTGTAAAAATCGTTTTCTGGGTAATCAGCCATCTGCCAACCGTCAGATGTTAACGTTTGACGAAAGTAGCCGTGGTGATAAAGCAACCCAACGCCAACAAACGGAAGCCCTAAATAACTGGTTGACTTCAGATGGTCGCCCGCTAAAACACCCAGGCCGCCGGAGTAAAGCGGCATGCATTCTGTCAATCCGAATTCCATTGAAAAATATGCAATTTTTATATTTGAGAGGGTTTCGTTGTTTGAATAGTTTTCAAACCATGACGGTGCAGAAAGGTACGATTTAAACTTTTTGTGGATAACATCAAGGTGTGCTAAAAAAACTTCATTTTTCGATGCTGTTTGCAACTGTTCCTGTGAAATCTTGCCGAGCATGGCAATTGGATTGTGATAGGTTTCTTCCCATAGTTCTGAGTCGAGGTGGCGAAATAGGCTAAGTGCCTCGTTATCCCATGTCCACCACAGGTTCAGTGCCAACTCCCGCAATGGTTCAAGGTTTTCTGGTAAGGTTGGCACAACTGATAATTGGCGAATTGGCTTCATTCGGCAGCGTTCTCCTCATTATCAGCAGTGGATGTGGTGTTTAACATGAAAGCGGTTATTCCGATATCGTCAAGCATATTTCACTCCGATAGTGGTATAGTTTTTAATCTGTGGTATCACAAAAGAATTATACTTTCATTTTCGCCATGTGTCAAGAATTATAGATTAATAAAGTGTGTGAAGTTTTGTCACATAAAGCGTATAAGGGGTGCGTAAATATTTTGGCAAAAGTTTGGGATAAGGTGCATTGTCTGAGACATTATCGTTTTTTCTGTCTGAATCGCGGAGGACACGGATGACGCGGATTTCGCGGAAAGGGGTTTGGTCCGATACGTTCCTTTTCAAGAGATTGCGGCAAATTTTGAATAGGAAGTGTGAAGTCCTAACTCAATAATCTGTGTCATCTGTGCTAATCCGCGATTCAGACAACACACATGCCAAAAACTTTACACAATCTTTTGGATACAACCTAACTCCGACTTGCCAATTTATTCGCAAAGATACTGATTAACCCACCTAACATCAGATACCCAAAAATTACCTCCAGCGTTACAAGCAGGCGCGCTGTGGCATTATCCGCAACGACATCACCGAAACCGAGTGTCGTAAAGGTGACGATGCTAAAATAGAAGGAATTCCAAAACGTTAGCGGTTCGCCGCTATACTTGCCAGTTGCTTGGTGAAACTGGGGTGACCAATCTGGTATCCACGCTGATAACCACGATGGAAACGGCATATAGGCTATTGCAAATAGAAACGCAAAGAAAAGCGACCAGAATGCCCAAAGTCCTAAATTCCGTCCATAATCGGAACTCCATCGCCATAGACGTGCCAACATCGGATTCGCTTTATTGAACGCACGAATAAACTGCTGATCTGCGACATATCGTTTGAAAAACGGGTTGGCGACTTCGTCTACATGCTGGCTATCTAAATAGAATTCAGTCGGATTTTTTGAGTTCTTGGTAAACCTACTGATAATTGATTGGCGGATTGTGTTAGGAGTGTATTTAACATCACGAAATGAGGCAACAGCGGCAAACTTGGCAGCTGTAAAACGGGTGGTACCGAGGAATGTTGCTCGATTAAAAACAGCTACACCTGCAAAGTTTGTGCCTGTGCAGTCAAGTGTTTGTTGGAAAAGCACACGGCTAAAATTCGCTTCCTTTTGGAATTGTGCTTCATGGAAAACGGTGTTATCGTGGAATTGCGCTTGATGGAAATCGGCGACATTGTGGAATTTTGCACGCCAAAAACTAACGCTTTTATGGAAGGTGACACTATGATAGTTAGCACGACCGTGGAACGTAACTTCTCGAAATTCACAATGATGTTGCATCGTAGCTTCGTCAAAGTCGAGGTCTGCCTCAAAAATAGTGCGGCGGAAAGAAATTTCTTGTTGGAAAACTGCTGTTCGGAAATTGACAATGTTTTTGAAGGTGCATCCGATACAAGATAGAGTTTTATCAATACAGATTTGATCGTTTTCGTTGCGTTCAAGTCCTGTTGCATGTAGGTCAATAACGCCTTCAATCGTACAATTGCTCAGGGAGATGTGTGAGGCATCGCTTTCCAACGCCTCAAGAAATTCCCGCGCTGCAATTGTCTCCCCGTGTTTTTCATACATTTACATCTATTCCTACGAAATGAAACACTTATACTTCGCATTCAATCAGGCATCGTAGCCCATCCTTTGCTTTCCCGTATAGCATCAATAGCGATTTGGTAACGCCACCCGTCATGAAATGTCAAATACGGTTCGTGCGGACACCCCTCAATATCTGCAAGGAAATCACGGACGAGTGCTGTCCATTTGTTTTGGATTTCATCTCCGATTTGTGGCAGATCGTCTGTTAAATTTTGGGGAACAGATAGTTCTTCAACTTCCTCACCAACGTGTTTTGTGATAGGATGTAGAATGTGTCCGCCTCTGCCAACCAATGTGCCGTGCGTGCCGTAGAAAAACCAACCGCCCGTGGGTTTATGTGAAGGCACTCCTGGATGTGTACGCATTGTAGCAAGGATAGAATTACCGGTATCTGGATTCGGATGTCCCAATTTGAAGAACGCGGAATAATCCCATTCTGCGTCACATTCTCGCCACTCAAGTTTTGATGCTTCTTCGCGAGTTATCATCGTACTTCGCCACACCCGCCAGTCGCGAATTTCTGGGACAACTGGGGCTTTCCTTGGATAGATTTTTGCCTCACCCACTGCAGACGCAGTTTTCATACCCGTCATTCGTTCCAGCATGCCGAGTCTATGTGTGAGTCCATTGTTCAACGCGCCGCCACCGTGTGCAAGCGAACTCATCCAATTCCACGGCTTAATCATATCTGAAGGGGGACCTCCTGGAAACCTGCGGGTGTATCCGATGTCAACGGCGGTTAAATCACCGATGACTTTTTCCTGCGCCAGTAGTTGACGCACATACGCAACACTCGGATCGTATAGATGTGTTGCCGCGAAGGCGTGTTTTAGTCCCGTGTCCTTGATAAGACTATAGATATGACCTGCTGCTTCAGCGTTAAGTGCTAAAGGTTTTTCGCATACAATATGGCAGCCGAGTCCAACTGCTAATTCAATAACCTCGGTGCGTAAAATGGCAGGCGTTGTGAGTGCTACAATATCTGGCTTATGTTCCAATAAACTTTTTCGCCAATCAATTGAAGCGTCAGGTACGCCTAATCCAGAGGCAACTTTCTGTACTATATCTGGTTTACGAGCACAGATGGCAAGCACATCAACACCGTAATGCTGAAATGCTTTTGTGTGTCCTTCAGCGGACCAACCTGCGCCGACTATAACTGCTTTTAGTTTTTTGTTCATTGCTAATTTTGCACCTCTACTATAGCTCAATGTGTAATACCAAATTAACAGGATTTATCTTGTGCTATTGGGAGATAGGTGCGGTTTCCTAACCGCACCTACCGCAATGAATCACGTTATTTTGGTATAAGAACTGCAATAACAAAAGTTGATAATTATGGAGCAGCGGTATCACGATTCGAAGATCGTGCCTCATGGAAACGTGACCTTAACTCCGACTTGCAAGTTTATTGGCAAAAATACTGATGAGTCCACCAAGCATAATATATCCGAAAATGACTTCAATGGTGACGAGAATGTGAGCGGGGGTATTGACTGCAACTACATCCCCAAAGCCTAATGTCGTGAAAGTTACAATGCTAAAGTAAAAGGATTTCCAAAAAGTCAAATCTCCGTTTTCATTGCCAGTAATTACCTCTTGGAATTCAGGCATAGCTTCGTGAAGCCATTCTGGATACCACGTAGGTGATTGCATATACACTAATGAGAACGAAAGGGCAATTAGCAGTGACCAGAGCGCCCAAAGTGCCAGGCTGCGACCATAATCTGAACTCCATCTCCAAACTAATGCCCAAAACGGATGTTTTTCTCCGAAAGCGCGTATGTACTGTTGATCCGACACGTAACGTTTGAAAAATGGATTCAAAACCCCATTAATATCTTCACTATCTAAATAGAATTCAGTTGGCTGCTCTGACTGATGGGTAAATTTGTTTCGCAGCCATTGCCATACCGTGTTTGGGATATAACTCACGTCTCGGTAGGATACCGCAACAGCAAACCGTGCAGAAGTAAAGTCAATCTTTCCGAAAAATTTGGAATGATTAAAAACCGTGGTTTCGGAGAAGCGTGCTTGCACACAGTCTAATTCTTTATTGAAAAATGCACTACTGAAATGGGCAGCGTCTTGGAATATTGCATTTCTGAAAACAGTGTTTTCCTGGAATTGCACCTCGTTGAAATCTGCAACCTGTTGGAAACTGGTTTGTCGGAAACATGCCTTCCCACAAAAAGTTGTTCCACGAAAAAGGGCGGCACCTTCAAATTCCGATTCTCCAAAATCACAAGAATTTTGGAACACAGTCCTACGGAAGTAAACAGCATCTTGAAAAACGCAATTTCCGAAAAAGACATCTTTTTGAAAATCAGTTTTTTCGAATTTGACAATGTTCTTGAACGTACACCCTATGCAAACAATTTCTTTATCCACTACAGATTGTTCATTGGATTCGGTTGAAAAGACGGTTGCCCCTTCAATAATACAATTTGTCAAAAATACGCCTTCATAATCCGCTTGCAAAATAGAGAGGAACGTATCCGCATCAAGTGTTTGTTCGGTCCCATGGTAAACTTGCATTTAAACTCCAACTGTGGATGCAATAGTTTTGTGTTTAGACAGAAATAGACATATAACAATTAGACTTTGAAACTGATGCTAACAGAGCGTCCCGCATGGTTATGCCAAAATTTCGTTGACAACCTGTGCTTTTTCCTCAACCCCGGTCAACCGATGGTCAAGCCCTTGAAACTTAAAGGTCAACCTTTCATGGTCAATGCCGAGTTGATTGAGTATAGTAGCGTTTAGGTCTCTGACAGAGACAGGGTCTTTGACGACATTGTAACTGAAATCATCAGTTTCGCCATGAACGATCCCGCCTTTGATGCCGCCACCTGCCATCCACATCGTGAAGCACTTCGGGTGATGGTCGCGCCCATAATTGTCTTTCCTGAGTGCACCTTGGCAATAAACAGTGCGTCCAAATTCACCACCCCACACAACGAGCGTATCATCAAGCATACCGCGTTGTTTTAAGTCTTGGACGAGTGCTGTTGCAGGTTGGTCAATGTCACGGCACTGGTTGCGAATGTCATTCGGCAAGTTGCCGTGCTGATCCCAACCGCGATGAAAGATTTGAACGAGTCGGACATCGCGTTCCATCATACGGCGTGCAAGGATACAGCAGTGTGCAAATGTGCCGGGTTTGTTAACATCGGGGCCGTACATCTCCTTAACTTTGTCTGGTTCCTGGTTCAAATCCGTAAGCTCCGGAACAGAAGATTGCATCCTAAACGCCATCTCATATTGTGAGATACGTGCATGTGTTTCTGGATCACCAACTTCCTCATAAATTTCTTCGTTGAGTTTGACGAGGGTGTCGAGCATCCGTTTGCGTCCCTTTTCACTCATGCCTTTCGGATTTGAGAGGAATAGCACCGGATCGCCTTGGCTGCGGAGGAGTACGCCTTGATGCTCAGAAGGTAAGAATCCAGCACCCCATAGTCTATTATAGAGTGCTTGTGCCGATTTTCTACCTGTCCACGTTGCATTCATCACAATGAAAGCAGGCAAATTATTGTTTTCAGTGCCTAACCCGTAGCTCAGCCATGCGCCGAGGCTCGGTTTACCGGGCGTTTCATCGCCGGTACAGACGAAGGTAATCGCCGGGTCGTGGTTAATTGCATCGGTATGAACACTTTTGACAATGGCAATATCTTTCACCATAGATGCGGTGTGCGGTAGCAACTCACTAAGCCATGCACCATCACTACCGTTGTCATGTTTTTTGAACTCAAAAATAGAGGGTGCGATCGGAAAACGGGATTGTCCAGAGGTCATCGTAGTGAGGCGCTGTCCCATCCGGACGGTCTCTGGTAGGTCTTTATCAAACCATTCCCCCATTTTCGGTTTATAGTCGAACATGTCCATCTGCGAAGGTGCACCGGACATGAATAGATAGATTGCCCGTTTTGCTTTCGGGGCAAAGTGCGGGAGGCCTGACAGCCCGCCAGTCTGTGGCACTGCTTGCTGTTCAAGAGCATTAACAATACTACTCGGTAACATTGATGCAAGAGCTGCACCGCCAAGTCCCATCGCGCACTTTCCAAAAAATTGGCGGCGTGTTTCAAGTTTCAGATATTCCTTAATTGGGTCCACTGTTTATCTCCTTTGTATACAATCCGCTCTTGTAGGAGGGCTTTGCAAGCCCGATTTCCTCTGAGATTATGCCAAGATTTCGTTGACAACTCGCGCTTTCTCCTCAACCCCGGTCAACCGATGGTCAAGTCCTTGGAACTTAAAGGTCAACCTTTCGTGATCAATGCCGAGTTGATTGAGAATGGTTGCGTTTAGATCGCGCACAGAGACAGGGTCTTTGATAACGTTGTAGCTGAAGTCATCGGTTTCGCCATAGACGATCCCACCTTTAATGCCAGCACCTGCCATCCACATTGTAAAACACTTCGGATGATGGTCGCGCCCGTAGTTATCCTTCTTGAGAGCGCCTTGACAGTAAACAGTCCGTCCAAATTCACCACCCCACACAACGAGGGTATCGTCAAGCATACCGCGTTGCTTCAGGTCTTGGACAAGTGCAGTTGCGGGTTGGTCAATGTCGCGCGCCTGATTCCGGATGTTTTTGGGTAGATCGCCGTGCTGGTCCCAACCGCGATGGAAGATTTGAACGAGACGAACATCCCGCTCCATCATTCTACGGGCAAGAATACAGCAATTGGCAAATGTGCCGGGTGTGTCGACCTCAGGCCCATACATCTCTTTAACTTTGTCAGACTCCTGCTTTAAGTCCGTGAGTTCGGGAACAGAGGTCTGCATACGGTACGCCATTTCATATTGGGAGATACGGGCATGTGTTTCTGGATCGCCTACTTCCTCATAGATCTCCTCGTTGAGTTTGACGAGGGTGTCAAGCATGCGTTTGCGTCCCTTTTCACTCATGCCTTTCGGATTTGAGAGGAATAGCACCGGATCACCTTGGCTGCGGAGTAACACGCCTTGATGTTCTGATGGAAGAAAACCAGAACCCCAGAGGCGGTTGTAGAGTGCCTGTGCGCCCTTCGGTCCACTCCATGTCGCGTTCATCACAATAAAAGCGGGCAGGTTTTGATTTTCACTGCCTAATCCGTAGCTAAGCCATGCGCCGAGGCTCGGTTTGCCAGGCGTTTCGTCACCAGTGCAGACAAAAGTGATAGCTGGGTCATGGTTAATCGCATCGGTATGAACACTTTTGACAATGGCAATGTCTTTCACCATAGATGCGGTATGTGGCAATAATTCGCTAAGCCATGCGCCATCGCTGCCGTTATCATGCTTTTTGAATTCAAAAATAGAAGGGGCAATCGGAAAACGGGCTTGTCCTGAAGTCATTGTGGTGAGACGTTGTCCCATCCGTACCGTCTCCGGTAAATCTTTATCAAAGAATTCCCCCATCTTCGGTTTGTAGTCAAACAGATCCATTTGTGAGGGCGCGCCAGACATAAATAGATAGATTGCCCGTTTCGCCTTCGGTGCAAAGTGTGGCAGTTCAGGTAAACCGCCGACTCGCGTTCCGGCTTGCTGTTCGAGGGCTTGGACAATACTACTCGGTAGCATTGAGGCAAGGGCTGCACCGCCAAGTCCCATCGCGCATTTGCCGAAGAATTGGCGGCGTGTTTCAAGTTTCAAATATTCTTTAATCGGGTCCATTGTTCATCTCCTTTGCAATGTCTACTGCTTATTTTGGGACATTGCTATGCTTTACCTGTTTGCAGGTGGTGGTTGAATATTCAGTTCCACTGATGCTGGGATATCCAGTTCTAAATCCGGCAGTTGTTCAAGTAATTTTTCAAGTGGTTCCATATCCTGAATTGGATTTTGTCTAACTTTTAAACTCGTTAAACTTTTAAACTGTTCAATTTGACTAATGTCGTTGATTAGGTTACGGTCAACATGCAAAACACTTAACTGTGTGGCTCCAGCGATTGGTGAAATGTCTTGAATTTGATTATTTCCGAGCCCTAACTCAATCAAACGTGTTAGATTGATAAGTGGTGATATATCACTGATTTTATTACCCCAGATCACTAACTTCGTCAACAGAGTCAAGTCAGTGAAAGGTTTGATGTCACTGATTTGATTCTGCCAAGCCCATAACTCTGTTAACCGAGTCAAACCAGAAATCGGTTCTGTATCGCTAATTAGATTACCTCCGATATTTAACTCTACTAATGAAACCAATCCCGTTAGAGGTGTGATGTCATCGATCTGATTTCTATGAAGTCGTAACTTTGTCAACTGCGTTAAGTTTGCGATCGGTTTTATGTCGGTGATCTGATTATTACTCAGCCATAACTCAGACAATTGCGTCAGTCCACCGATTGACATTATATCACTAATCTGATTTCCCCACAGCCATAACTTTCTTAACTGCGTTAAGTTTGCGATCGGTTTTATGTCGCTAATCTGATTTCCGCCGAGGGATAGTTCTGTTAACTCTGTTAATCCACTGAGCGGTGTGAGATCGCTGATTTGATTCTCCTTGAGGTATAATCCTGTTAACTTTGTTAATCCACTGAGCGGTGTAAGATCATTGATTTGATTCTTGCGAAGTTGCAAAGTGATTAAACCCGTTGCTTTTTCCAGCCCTGTTAAGTCTTTTATGTTTCTGTTATAAGCATGCAGCTGCTCTAATGCTGCCAACTTTTCTGGCGGGACAGTGTCGTTGCGTCCCAGACCGAGTGCTTGCCGGACAACGTTGGCTAAGTTGGCATCAGGAATTGTGGGATCCGGGGTCCCTACTTGAATATCTAATCTCAAATTCGGAAGTCGTGTTAGTAGTCTCTGAAGTGGTTTCATATCCTGAATTGGATTTCCTTTGACAGATAATCGCGTTAAACTTGTCAAATTTTCAACCGGACTGATATCTTTGATTTGATTGTTCCAGAGAGATAGATCTTTCAACTCTGTCAACCCAGAAAGTGGTTCGATATCGCTGATTTGGTTCTGAAAGAGCCATAACTTCGTTAGCTGTGTCAAATTTGTCAGTGGGGTAATGTCGCTGATTTGATTACCATACATTGATAATTCTGTGAGTTGTGTCAGTCCAGTAAGTGGTTTTATGTCGTTGATCTGATTACTTGAAAGCCATAACTGTGTGAGATCCGTCAACCCAGCAATTGGCGAGATGTTGTCAATTTTATTTCCGCTTAGCAATAAACTACGAAGTTGTATTAGCCCATCAATTGGTTTAATGTCCCTGATTCCATTATCGTCAAGGGATAATGATGTCAACTGTGTCAATCTAGATAGGGTTTTGATATCTTTGATTTGATTTCCACTGAGGGATAAATATGTTAATTGTGTTAATCCTGTCAGGGGTGCAATGTCTTGGATCTGATTTCCGGCAAGATTTAGTAGAGTCAATTGGGTTAGATCAGCAAGAGGTGTAATGTCAGAAATCCGATTATTCAAGAGCCATAAGGTAGCCAACTGTTTCAAGTTCGCAAGTGGTGTGAGATCGCTAATCTGATTGTTCCAGAGGCGCAACCATGTCAACTTCACTAATCCAGAAAGTGATGTTATATCACTAACTTGATTATCCATGAGAGTTAAGTCTGTTAATTGTGTCAATCCGGCGAGTGGCGTGATGTCGCTTATTTGATTGTCATCAAGCCATAATGTTGTAAGTTCGGTTAGTCCAGCAAGCGGATTGATGTCGTTAATCTGATTGTCTGTAATGTATAGTTTTTCTAATTTGGTAAATTCAGCGAGCGGTGTGATGTCGCTGATTGAATTTTTCATTAGGAATAATTCTGTTAACTCTGTCAATCCAGTGAGTGGGGTGATATCGCTGATTTGACTTTCCCAAAGTGATAACACTCTCAATTCTGTCAAACCTGAGAATATCGTTAAGTCGTTGATTGGATTTCCACCAATGCCTAGCTCTCTTAACTGCTTCATTCCCGCAAGTAGTGTTAAGTCGTTGATTGGATTGTTCCCAAGGAATAAATGTGTGAGTTGCGTCAAACCGGTAAAGGGCTTTATATCTCGGATTTGATTTTTGCTACACCATAACTCTGTGAGTTTCGTCAATTCAGCGAGTGGCGTTATGTCACTGATTTGATTATTCGTGAGGTTTAGTTCTGTTAGCTGCGCCAACTTAGTGAGTGGTTTGATATTACTGATTTGATTTCCTTGAAGTTCTAAAATCGTTAATCCCGTTGCTTCTCCCAGTCCCGTTAGGTCTTTTATGTGTCTCTCTTTAGCATCTAAACTCTCCAATTTTTCCAATTCCTTTTGTGGAATAGGATCCGTTGGACCTAAATCGAGTGCCTCGCGCACTGCAGCGGCTAAGTTAGCATCCGGTATTGTCACAGCATGGCTGGATGAATAAATGAGAAAAGCGATGAGTATGATAAACATAAGACAATAATTTAGACAATAATTTTTCATCAGCGTTTCGGGCAGGAAACCCCGCTGCTTTAGCATGGGGAGGAATGCCCGCTCCTATTTTGTTTGACAAAACAAGTCAAGATGTGTTATAATATTCCCAGCATAGTTGGTAGAGAATACAATCCACGTCTCTTGACGCGGTCTCTACCACAACCGAATTGTATAGGGAACTGTGTGGATTAAAACTATGCGCACCTACAAATACAAAATACGCACCCATCCTAAGAACAAACGCTTGGGAAACATGTTTGATGACCTTGCCGATGTGCATAATCACTTTCTGAAACTTGAGAAGCGATATTACCGTATCTATGGCAAATACGCTGGCAGGTATAGAATGCAACCACATCTTACCAAGTTGCTGAAACGCACAAAGAAACATTGGGCGTGGATACCGCGTGACACACTGGACACTGCAATTATCCGTATTGACGACGCATACCAACGCTTTTTCAATGGTCAAGGCGGTCCCCCAAAACCCATCGGACTATCAGACAACTCGCACGACACTATAGGAAAGTTGCTAATCAACGCCTTGACTGGCAATGGAAAGTTGCAACCGACCTTTGCAGACGCTTTGATACTATCGTTACAGAAACACTTAACCTTGACGGTATGAAGCGAATCTGGGGCAGAAAGGTTTCTGACCTTGCTTTCTATCAGTTTATTCAGTTGTTGGAATTCAAGTGTGAAAAACACGATAAAACTTTCCTCAAAATCGGACAATGGACAGGGACAACAAAACCTTGTAGTCACTGCGGACACAAAAACGATAGTCTCACTCTCAATGATAGGCAGTGGATATGTCAAAACTGCAGGACTGAACACGATAGAGACATAAACGCTGCTATCAACATTCTTCGGGGCTGCTTAGAACCCCTTGTGGAGCAGATGTAAGACGGATGTTCTCTTCAGAGAACAACGCTAACTGCTACGAAGCACAAGCCCCAGTCTCCTTTAGGCTGTGGGTACTATGACAATGTCACCTCATTGGAAAGTCTGGTACATTAACTATACCATAATTACACCTTAATCTTCAATAGATGTTGTAGTAATATCCAACTCTAAATCCATCAATTTTCGGAGTGGTTCCATATCCTGAATTGGATTCTCTTTGATATTTAAACGTGTTAACCTCGTAAAGTTCGCTATAGAACGGGCATCGCTGATTTGATTTTTATCCAGCGCTAAGTGTGTCAATTGCGTTAAGTCCGCAAGCGGTGATATATCGTTAATCTGATTTCCACTTAGCCATAGGTGCGTTATCTGTTGTAAGTTAGCAAGTGAACTTAGATCGCGAAGTTGATTTCGTCTGATGTTTAACAACTGCATCTGTTGTAAGTTAGCAAGCGGCGAAATATCGCTAAGTTGATTGTCCCAAAGTCCTAATTCCGTGAGTTGTGTTAACCCTACCAAAGGTTTGATGTCAGTAATTTGATTTTTGCCAAGTCCTAATTTTGTGAGTTGTATTAATCCTGTAAGGGGTTTTATATCACTGATTCTGTTGTCCCAGAACTCTACACAAGTTAATTGCGTCAACCCAGCAATAGGCGTAATGTCACTAATCTGATTCTTCTCAAGTTCTAAAACTTTTAAACCTGTTGCTTTTTCCAATCCTGTTAGGTCTTTTATACCTTTTTGTTCGGCATGTAGTTTTTCCAATTCCGCTAACTTTTTTTGCGGAATAGAATCGTTTGGTCGCAGACCGAGTGCATCGCGCACTGAGGCAGCTAAATTGATGTCTGGCATTGTTACAGCAAAACTATTCATCGTGTGATTCCTTTCAAAATTAATGAACAAGTGCTATCTTGTTTTCAAGATACTTCCTTGTTTTTAGCACATAGTCTCAGAAGCAATTTACTTTTTTTCGTTTGTGGCTTCAAAATCCCACTCTAAATCTGGGAGTTGTTTTATGAGTTTTAGAAGTGGTTCCATATCCTGAATCGGATTCTCCGAAAGGTATAATTTGTCCAACTGTGTCAAATTCGTGAGCGGCTTTATGTCACTGACTTGATTCCGGGTTAGTGATAACACTTCCAATTGAGTCAAATTCGTGAGTGATTGTATGTCGCTGATTTGATTATCAGATAAGTATAACGTTGTTAACTGTGTCAACTTTGCAAGAGGTTTTATGTCACTGATTTGATTCAACTCAATTCCTAATCTTGCCAACTGTGTCAAATCAGTAAGAATGTTTATATCACTGATCTGGTTTTTATCCAACCACAACAACTCCAACTGTGTCAACTTTGCAAGAGGTTTTATGTCGATGATTTGATTGTCAGAGATATAACACTGTGTCAACTGTATCAAGTTTGAGAGCGGTCTTATATCACTGATTTTGTTCTTGTCCAACCATAACGTTGTCAACTGTGTCAAGTTAGCAAGCGGTTCTATGTCGCTGATGTTGTTCGCAACGATGTCTAAATCCGTTAACTGCGTTAAACTCGTTAGAGGTGTTATATCACTGATCTGATTTTCACCAAGGTATAAGTATGTCAGTTGGGTTAGTTCTGTGAGAGGTGTCAAGTTCTCAATTTGATTCTTGCGGAGTTCTAAAGTTTTTAATCCTATTGCCTTTTCCAGACCTGTTAAGTCTTTTACATTTCTGTTGTCAGCACTAAGCTTTTCTAATGCTTCAAATTTCTTTTGTGAAATAGGATCGCTTGGACCTAAACCGAGTGCTTCGCGCACAGCTGCGGCTAAGTTGGCATCTGGTATTGTCACTTCCGGTTGAGCTGAGCAACTGAAGAAAACTATGAGTATTGCAAATAGTGTAATACAATTTTTCATAAAATGATATTTTGAATGCTTAATAAAGGTTGTGGAAAATTCACACTATAGCATCCGTTCATCCGTTGGTTTATTATATTTCGGAACAAATTGATTCCAGCAACTTATTTGAAATGGCATATTCAGATTCTTCTGTGTGGTATACTTCAACCCCACTACGAAATCGCAGATCGCCAAAAGAGGAAGACCAAAGACACTGCAAAGAATTAGACCAAATTTCTTTTCCTTCAAGACTCAAGGTGACTGGAACAGCGTAAAGGCGGGCACTCTCTACTGTAATATCCCCTACTTCTACAAAGGGAATAATTCCGAGGCTGTCTTCATTTCCAGTTGCGATTCCTTTTTTTAGGTTCGTTGGTTGTACAGGTGCGGAGTAAGTTATCTGAATACAACCCTTTTTTCCAATGCGTGCTAGCCGGCCAATGACATGTGACTGAAATTCTTCGAGCTGTTTTACATCCGAAGAAACGATTACAAACTGCAACTGCTCTGCATAGTATTCTTGAACAGTAGCCAGTTTTTTCCCGATACCTTGACCTGTTTTCCATACATGTGCTTCATAGTTAAATTTTAGACTACCAACGTGATTACGATAGTGAAGTCGTGAGAAGTTGCCTCCATCTGGATAAGCACCCAAGGCCCAAACTGTTTCCCAATTCGGCAGTCGATGGAGCTGACGAGGTTTAAGACCATTTTTTTCGTGCCACCGCTCACCTTCGAGTACCGCCGCAAGAAGGCCTGAGGCACTTGTTGGTGGTAAAAAGGGATAAGATTCCCATATTACATTTGACTTGTAGATGTTCCGTACCATCATCGGGCCAAGCAATATTCCATTTAAACGTAGCAAATAGAGTTCATTAAATTTCATTTGATTGCTTCCACATAAGAATTAACATCTTTCCAAAATTCGCCAGTTTGAAGTTCATTGAGATAACTTTGCCACGCCAATTGACAACGGCGCAGATAGCCGAGAGCCGCATTGCCTTGATAACGAGTCATCTTTATCTCACCATTTTGCTTAATAATAACGTTGTCATTACCATTAAAGGAAATATTGAACAAGCAATTAGAGTCATGCTTAACTGTAGGACTGTCATCACCTTCGCCAATTTCAAATCCCATCAACTCAAACGATGATTTGATAGACTCCTTACTTGTTGCTTCCAAAAATGGATTAATAACCTTGTGTTGATAATCCGTTTCCCAACCTGAAATCTTAGGCACATTGAGCGGGAAGATGCCATCTGAAGATTCATCAACGACGAGAATTGGAGCGTCCTTATAATCTGTTGCCCATCGTACGCCTCCTTGAGCGCGTGATGCAGCTGTGTAACGATTAGCATTCAAGTTTTCGAGCAAAGCATGTGCAAACGCTCCCAATTCCCAATCTAACACCTGCATTGCACTTGTATAGATAGGGAAATGCACACCAGCAACAATGACTTGCTCCTTGTGAATGCCAGCCTCTCCTGCTGTTGTTTGTTTCTTCTCATCAACCATATTTCGATTGTGACGATTCTGTCCTTGTTCAACGGTTTCTATAGAAACTGATGTTGGATAATGGATACGGGACTTTGCATTGATGCCGAGTTTCTTGATGACAGAATTCGCGTCTTGTGTCGTTCCGGTGAAACCATAGAGCCAGCAGGTAGGACATTGACCACACAACTGGGGAATGTAGCAATTAGTATCCTGCCAATAGCGATTTCGCATTTGGTGAATGGTACGCCTATCAACACCACGTCGTTTTGAACCTGCCCAAATGAATTTATGAACACTGTCACCATTTGGATTAAGCACCATATCTGTTTCTGTTATTGTCGTGTCAATGTCTGTTCCGTCGCCGAAGCGGACATGCCCTGATACTTCGACCATCGCGCTAATCAGAACAGTTTTCAATTTATCTGATTCGGCAGCAACACCGCTCAAGGTAGTTTTAGGGAACTGGTTTGTTTTTGCCATGAAAATCTCCTTTATGATAATAGATTAATTTGATTGAGATTTGGGTTGCTGACGAACATGCAACAAGAGTAAACTCAGCGTGCGGAGCTCAACTTCACGGAGAAACAGTTTCCACTGATGCATTTTGCCACGGTATTTTTCGTAATACTTCTCAAGAGCAAGCTCAAGTTGAGTCTTAGAATTATTAGCCCGGAATTGCTCCCATGCCTCAGCAGCTTCTTTTCCACTGCCCTTGGGAGATGCGGCACCGTATAAGGTTTTGAAGGCATTCTGCTTTACCCACCATTTTTCACTTCGATCAGCAGCATCAGCTTCTTGTGCCACAGCATAAAGAAAACGTGCTGCTAACCCTTTGCTAAATTCCTCTTCAATGAGATTCGTATATTTCCGAGCAACGACAGATACATTTGAACCGCTTTTATCTATCTCTGCTCGCACGAGCGGACATGCTAATTCAAATAGATATGTTGAAAAGTCAATAATATCTTGGTACAATTCAGAACTCATAGAAATACCTCCCGCGGCTTGTGCCAATTGTTTTTGATAAATCAGAATGAATTCGGATTCATAAGTTTTAAGGTCCGTCTCAAACACATCGCGCTCACGAACATCTTTTTCATCTTTACGATCTTGGGCATAACAAATTGCTCGATAAAGTGCTGTGTAAACACACCCATCGGTCAGTGCAGTCACAATTTCATAAGTAACAGCTTTCGCTTTCCCATCGGTGTTGTAATAAAAAGGTAAATTCCGAAAATGCCCTAAACCATTAGCGACAAACGGATGAATTTCTGTCCAATTATGCGCCTCTCCTCCAACATGAACGCGCATTGATCGTTGCTGTTGTTTCATAAGATGAGGATGCGCTTTCAGCTGCAGATAAAGTTGAGTTTTAGTGTCAATTTTGCCTCTTCCACTCCTGAGTGATAGTAACAAGTAACGGTTTGGAAAAATACTCAAATTTGCTACACGATTGATAGCTTTGAGAGCTTGCAATCCAGATATGCCCCGTAAGGCTTCGTGGAGCGCAAAAAGTTCCATGTAATTATCCGTTTGGAACTCGACGATGCACATATCGTCATGCGGATAAATTGATGACAGATATGCAACAAAAGCGCAAGAACTACAGATCGACGGTTCCTCTGTCCTTACCGGTTTGTCATAAGGAAATTTCTTTGATTCAGGCAGAAATGATTTGGTTCCTTCTAGCAAATCCACATCTGAACCACAAATGATACAACGTTTTTCACTGTCCGTTTTCATGAGGCCAACTATCTTTCTCTCATCCTCAAAAAGCGTCAATTGCTGAGTTAAGCTCGCTTGCTGTATCGTTGGAAAACTATCGGTGGATTCCATCAAGCTAAACGGCACATGAATCGACCGTTTAGGTATTTTTGTTAAGCTCAATTCCAGCTCGTTGTTCCCTACACTGATACTCTTTTTATTAATTTTCAACAAAGTTAGAATATACGCATCAGATAAATCAAGTGTCTTTAAGATATCTGACGACCAATTCTCCAATGTAATACAATATCCTTTCGGAGGCTTGGACAAACAAGGGGCAAGTTTAACAGCAAATGTTGCTTTAACAAGAAGTTCGATTGACTTACGTCGATATTCAACCGGCTTACCCCCAACAGGAATAAAGATCAATTCAGATTTACATTTTTCCTCAACTTTATCAATTAACACTGTTAAATCCAAAAGTTCTTTCTTATTGCGTTTACTCTTGACTATTTGATTTGTCTTTTCTTTCGCGTCTGTTATCAATTGTGAGAAGTGCAAACTTGACTCACAACTTTTAACAACGAATTTTTGCAATTGACGAACATCTTTCCGGAGTTGATTATCAAAATTCTTACCTTTGTCATTCAGTTCTTTCAACCGCTGTTTTTCCTCTCTTGTTTCAGCTAATGAAGTTTGTTTGAGGCGATCATCCCACAATTCGGAAATCCGCTTTTCCTGCAGAATACCATCTTCCACATATTCATGCAACAACTTTGCAACGATAATATCGCCAGACTCTGAGATTGATCTTCCCCCTTTGATGCATAAATCTACCACCTGATCACTTGATTCATTCGGCGCGGAATCTTGGACCGCATCACGCGAAATGAAATTTGGAATCTTGCCAGCCTGTTGTTGAAACACAGATAATTTTCTTGGAATTACCTGCTTTACTGTTTGCCACACAGCTGATTGAACGAGTGTTTCTGTCAACGGCAACGCGCCTATTCCTGGATTTCTCGGCATGGCATTGAGCGCAGCCAAAATACCATCTTTAATTGCAGTTTCAGCAATTGAGGAGTGACGGAAACCATCCCAGATTTTGTCAGCGTTTGGGAATTGCTTTGGAGACCAAAGTCGTGCAAATCCATCCGAAACCTCAATTGGAATAACTCCGTGTTCTTGGTAAAGGTACTTGAGCAAAAGTCCACTAAAAACACTATAGGCAATTCGCATACGCGGCTCAACAGGAACAGGCATAGTCAAAAAGTGTGTTGGTTTAGGAATTTGAATTTGTTGAATTTCACCCTCACGATTGTAACGCAAGAAGTAACTGTCCTCATCTTTCGCGAAGACACCTGCTGAGCGAAGTATGCTAGTAATCTCTGTTGGTTTGAGGTTGCTTTCCTTCAACAAATTTTTGGCGGTTGCAACGGCATCCGCTGGTTGCTCAACTAGGCGCAGGAGCGTCCAAACGGCTCGCTGGATACATTGACTGCGGTTCACTGTTTTTTCCTTTTCATGGTTTGCATTCCATCATAGTAAAAATCTTGCAGGTAATAGTTCACATTAAGTGTGAGTTGCTGTGACTCACAATTCAACGTTATCTGTCCAAAAACTACATTTTTATCACGTTTTACTTCGTGTACATCCCCTTCAGCCTTAAGTGTCTTTTCAGCAAAACGCCACTCCCTACGGAACTCTTTTTCTTCAACTTTTTCCAGTTGATGAACAACCTTTGTAGCCCATTCAGAAGCAAAATGATCCGCGACAATCAGTTTATAAAGATCGTCAAGAATCTTTTGACCATGATCTGCCGCTGCTTCGACCAACCGTTCTGGACTAAAGGTATGGTGGAGGCGAATGAGGTTAATAAGATAGTCTCGTTCGCGGGGTTCCAAGTCATTGAGGAGATCCTCAGGCTGGACGGTTGAAGCATGCAAACCGAAAGGAGGCTGGAGGCGATAACCATCTATTCGTGTTTGGATGTGTTCCTTTGGTTTAGCTTTCAAGAATTGGAGGTATGCCTCTGCCGATTCATCGGGCGTAACTGACTCTATGGTTGCCCTGCCATAAAAATCATCAGTAAGGATGCGGCGGCGTTCATCAGTCCGGTTATTCAATGTCTCAAGTTTATTTGCGTAATCAAACCTCAAGTCAATTTTTTTTCCAATGTCGTGCCAATCCGCTGCCCTCTTGAGGTTCTCCGAGGCATCTGGGTAAAGCCAATCAAGCATCACGCGGACATGGCGGATGTGTTCTTCCACCTCAATGAGAGCAAGTTGTTTAATGGTATTCCCATTCTGAATTTGGATGATTTTGCCTGGAACGAAAATTTGTCGTAACGGAAACGGTACAGTCATATTTGATTACTCTTGTTCTCGTGGTTCAAGCCACCACAGCCTAAGTTTAGTGCTTCCTTGTCTTTTCCGTAATTCTACTTCGCAACGTTTCAGGAACGGAGATGGAGATCTACTCTTTGGAGAAACATAACGAGGAAGATAAGTGAAGCCGAAGTTTGCATCTTTGTAAATCCTGTGCTGCTGGTCAATTGGAGTCTCTGATGATAAAAGTAGGATTAGCGGCACCCCGATAGCGTAGAGTGTTGCTTCCTTATCCTCATTTTTTACCAAATACCCTGCTAATCTCAAGGTTTCACCCAAGGGTCTGTCCTTTTCTCCTCCGACTGCATAACGTAAAGTCTTATCATGGTCTGTATTATAACCTTCAAAAATCCATGCACATGCCCCTGCAATATCCGCTGCTCCACTGACAGGTATTGAATAATGTTCTTTCAATTCCTCTCCACTCCAGAATTGTTTTGCGGGAATTCCACCAATGTAACTTTCAGAATTACGTTCTTCGCTCATCACTAATGTAATTGATGGTTCCCACTGGCGGGTGATGATTACTCCTTCTTTCCAAAGTTCACGGTTTTCGCGGACAAAATCGTATATGTATTGGTGCATTGCCTCATCTTGCTGATACTCTAATCGCTGCTTGACATTTTCGATTTCAGGTGGACTGTTCATTTTCTTGATTTCATCCTTGTGCAAGGTATTGATTTCACTATTCACTTGTAATATCTTATCAAAGTATTCCTGCAATTGTACTATTCGCAGGTAGGATTCTGTCTCTGCCCCTTGTAGGACAACAACCTTACCTTTTTCACCTTTACGCCTTGCACATCTACCAATACGTTGAATGAAAGCATCTGGTTCACATATCTGAGTAAACATCCTTGTTGCTGATACATCAACACCGACCTCCATCGCTGAAGTTGTCAACAGTAGGTAAGGCTTTTTATTTTCGTCGAGACTTTTCAAATGTTCAAGTACTTTCTTACGATATGCTGGCATTTGATGCCCGTGGTAAGTGAGTATATTTCCTGTTATGCAATCATCACTGAGATGGGCAATATTGTTTTCATTTCCTCTTGCGATGAGGTTCCCCCAAATCTCCTGCAGTGTGCTTCCTGTCTGCCTTGCAATATCATCAGGTGGTGTCACACGATTGACAACAAGGATCACCCGCTCGCCTTGACAGTAAGCGTTCCACGCCACATCAATTCCCTGAGTGAAATCTTGCATTCCACCGAACAATACCTGACCACTCCGAATTTCTGTATCGGTTATGACGTTGAAGAAATCACCCTCACTAATAGGGCGTGGGAAATACTTTCGATCTTTGTCGACTAGGGCATCAATTAGAGACGCTGGTAATGTCGCCGATAAAAGGACTGTCTGTACGTTGCGCTCATAGGTTAACTTATGCAGAATAAACCAAAAATGCGAAAATATAATTTCGTCGTATGTATGTGCCTCATCAAAAATGAGGATTGTTTTGCGTTCATGTGAGAAAGCGATTCTGTAGGGATATAGATAAGCCCAGCGTTTGCGACCATAGGCAAATAACCGATAAAGGAACTTATCAAGACTTGTAAGGATCACATCGGCTGTATAAAACGTCCGTTCGCTCTCGTCCCCAGTATCTACGGCGACTTTTCGGTTACTTGCAAGCTTTTCTATCCGTGGTAGTTGGTCCTGCAGAAGACTCTTTGTTGGCAGAAGTAAAATGATTCTTTTATTGGTTTCCAAAGCAGGAATCAGAGCTGCTTCTGTCTTACCACTACCTGTACCAGCGGAGATAATAGTATTTTCTCCGTTCTCTTTAATGGTATTCCAGACCAGATTTTGATACTCGTAGGACTCATGGCCTGTACGTTTTTTGAAAACTTCTCTTGGATTCATTTATATCCTTACGTAATCGGTCACATGAAACTATGACGGTTAACAGTCATATAGACTGTTAACCGTCATGAAGTTACCCCTTATTTAAGACTTCGTCCAAATTAAGGATAAGATTTGCAATCATTGTCCAGGTAGCGACTTCGATCGCATCTAATTTCTCATCAGGTTTGGATTCACCGACAGCGATGAGTTCTTTTGCTGCTTCCGGATCCGCTTTGAGTTCTTCTGCGTGCGCCTGCATTGTCTCAAGCAGCAGTTTTGCTTCCGCTGGTTTCGGTTCGCGGGCAGTTGCCATCTCAAAGATGTAAGCGATTCGCTCTTCTGAGGTTTGACCACCCTCTTTAATCGTCCGTTCTGCGAAAGCGCGTGCCGCTTCAACAAACTGCGGATCATTCATCAACATTAACGCCTGCATCGGTGTATTTGTGCGTTCACGGCGAATAGTGCAAGCCTCACGTGATGGCGCATCCAAGATATTCATCTGCGGTGGCGGTGCAGTTCGCTTCCAGAACGTATAGAGACTTCGGCGATACACCTTATCAGCACCGGAATCTTTCCTAAAGGTATCTGTATTAGAACCGGTAAATCCGACCGCTTTCCAGAGACCACCCGGTTGCGGCGGCTTGACACTCGGTCCGCCGATACGTTTATATAACAACCCACTAACAGCCAAGGCGTTATCGCGCACAATTTCAGCGTCAAACCGATACCTTGGTGCGCGGGAAAACAGCACGTTATCGGCATCGCGTTCCAATTTTTTGGGCGTAACCTTTGCACTCTGTCGGTATGTTGCCGATGTGAACATCAGTTTCTGCATTACTTGTACATCCCAGCCAGATGCCACAAATTCGGTTGCAAGCCAATCGAGAAGTTCCGGATGTGTTGGCGGTGTGCCTTGCGTGCCGAAGTCTTCTGATGTTTTCACAATACCGGTTCCGAAGATATTTTGCCAGAAACGGTTAATTGTGACACGCGCAGTAAGCGGATGTTTGCGGGAAAGCAACCATTTTGCCAGTGAAAGCCGATTTGGTGACGAACCCTTTACCATTGCCGGAAGTGCTGCGGGTGTTTGTGGATAGACCTGATCGCCTCGGTGTTGATATGCACCACGTTCCAGAATATACGCGCCGCGTGGTTCAGATCGTTCTTGCATGACCAACGTCGTCGTAAGCGAATTATTTAACGAATTCCGCTTGTTTTGGGTATCCGCTAAATCCGCGTAGAGTTTTTTCAAATCCGCATCAATTGAAACATTTCGCCGGTAGTATTCTCGAATTTGCGTCTGTTGATCTCCGTTGCGTTTGCCTCTTTCAACCGCTATTGTGTCAACGATGTTTGCTGTTACCATCGGTGCATCAGATTCCATGCGGAAGAAAAAGCCTGATGGACCAGAATAGTTGACAACCTTTAGCAGTAAAGCGTTATTGCCCGGGTTAAGTTGAATTTGGACTTTCTCAGTATCTGGTGCAGCATCGCGTTGGATATTGCTGGCAAGCACCTCCGTCTGATTTATCCAGACCTTCAACGCATCGTTGCTACTGAGGTAAAGCGTCGCTTTCTGTTTGGTTTCAGAGGTAATGTTTCGGTAGAGATATGTCGCACTGTTTTCACCAACAATGTCATTATGCACCTGACCGTCCTGCCAATGTGTCTGCTGTTTCCACGTCAATTCTTTTGAACCGACAGTGAATTTATCCTTTGTATTCACAGGTTTAGTTTCCGGTTCATAAACATTATAGAAGGCAATGTTGCCGTGTTCTGCGGTAAACGGACCGGCAGAATGCCAATTTCCAAGCGAGACTTTAGAACCGATCGGGTAGATCGTCGGTGCGTCTGAGACAGCAAGTCTGAACCTGCCCAGGTGATGCTTGGCGTGCTGAGATTCATGTTTAAGGCGAATCCTTAACAACCCACCTTCTGTACCGAATGGGTTTGCGACAAGAAAGATCGCTTGCCGACTGTTGCCACGATTATTATTGCTTTCTAAGCCCCAACCGGTTTCCGGTTTGTCGTCAATCACATTCGCAATGGCGAAATCACCGCCTCCCTGCTCCTTGTCCGCCCATGCTTTTACGATGGAAACAGATGTCCAAGGGTCTTTGGGTTCAGCAGGTTCTGCTGATTCTTCAGTTTTTTCCTCAGCAGGTTGAACTTCATCAGTTTCTGGTGCCGCATCTTCAGCAGGTTCTGTAGCATCTTCGGCGGGTTTATCTTCCACTTCTTCAGCAGGTTTCTCAGCGGGTTGAACCTTGTCAGTTTCTGGTGCCGCATCTTCAGCAGGTTTCTCTTCATCAGTTGGTGCTGCTTCTTCAGCGGGTTGCGTTTCATCAGTTAACGCCGCCTCTTCAGCTGCTTTTGCCTCTTCAGCTGCCTTAGCTTCTGCGGCTGCTTTTGCCGCTGCGGCAGCCTTAGCTGCTTCAACCGCCTTTTGTGCTGCTTCCTTAGCAGCATTAAGCTCTTGCTCTGCATTTGCAGCGGGGACAATATCAACAGAAAATCCTGTCAAAACCACATTGCTATTGTCACTGCGCCCGATACCACTGCCCGGCAAGGATTTGTCAGGAATACCTTCCAATCGCACGGCACTCCATTTACCGGCAGGCAGTTTTGCAATAACTTCATAGACCTCTTTGTCAGGATTTTCACCACTTGCCAAAACAGAATTATCATCACGGATTTCAACCGTTGCGCCCCCTTGTGAAAGGACAACCTCTGGTTTGATAAGTGTCCACCGCGGCATCCTGTTTTCCCATGCAGTTTGGGCAGCATCAACCAGCGGCAATGGTCCCTTACTCCGTGTGTCTAAGTCTTTGATCTGGTCATCATATTTTGCGAGTTGTGCCTTCTGCTCTGGTGTCGGCAACTTCACAACAGGAGGCGAATCCTTGCGGTTGCCATCCATCGCATTTTCGGTGATATTGTTGAAATAGGCAAAGAGTTGATAGTATTCTTTCTGTGAAATCGGGTCATATTTATGGTCGTGGCACTGCGCGCAGGCAGCGGTTAAGCCCATCCAGACGGTTGATGTCGTATTAACTCTGTCAACAGCGTATCGGACGTAGTATTCCTCAGCGATAGAACCGCCTTCGCTTGTTGTGACGTGGCATCGGTTGAAACCTGTAGCGACACGTTGATCAACGGTTGGTTCAGGTAACAGATCACCCGCCAACTGTTCAATCGTAAACTCGTCAAACGGCATCTTATTATTAAATGCCTTAATCACCCAATCCCTATAAGGCCACATTTCGCGATAGTTGTCTAAATGTAGTCCGTGCGTATCGCCATAACGTGCCACATCTAACCAGAAGCGCGCCATGTGTTCGCCATATTCGGGTTTTGCCATGAAGGTATCAATCAGTTTTTCGTAAGCATCAGGTGAATCGTCCGCGAGGAATTGGTATATTTCTTCACGGGTTGGTGGTAAACCGGTCAGGTCAAAACTTAAGCGGCGGATGAGGGTGCGTCTATCCGCTTCTTTGGCGGGTTGCAGTCCTTCTTTTTCAAGACGTGCTAAGATAAACGCATCAATTGGGTTTCGTGCCCAATCTTTGTTTTTCACAGTGGGTAGCGTTGGACGAATAGGTGTGGTGAATGCCCAATGTTCCTCCCATTGTGCCCCTTCGCTTATCCACTGTTTGATGGTTTCTATTTGCTCTGGTGTTAACGTTTTATTAAAATCTGCTGGTGGCATCTGACGACTGTCGTCATCAGAGGTGATACGGAGGTAGAGTTCGCTTTCATCTGGCTTTTGAGGAACGAGAATCGGATACCCGCTCGGTTCAGAAAACGCGCCTTCCTTTGTATCAAGTCGTAGGTTTGCCTGTCGAGTCTTTTCGTCTGGACCGTGGCAGGCGAAACAGTTGTCTGCTAAAATAGGACGAATGTCCTTGCTATAATTAACGGTTGTTTGTAGGGTTTCGTGGTTATCCGCGGATGCAAAGGGAAGTCCTAACATCACGATAGATAAATAGACTAACATTGCAGTTAGTGGAATGGAACTTTTAGCACTTTTCACTGGAATTCACTCCTTATTTAATAGGGTTTACAACTGAAGTTTTTTATAACAGAATTGACAATTGTGACAATTAGGTAGTTTTCTTGCTAAATATTATTTATATGTTTCCATTTAGAACTACTTAGTTTACGAATACGATTGAAGTCTTGAAAATGGATTTACTTATCTTCCCACTCGATCTCATCAAGAGTTTGTGCGGTTACAACCTGCTCAAAAAGTGTATCAAGACGGGAAAGACTCCGCATCACAGAAACTTTGGCGATAAGCGTTTCTGGAACAGGATCAAAACGGAGATGAAGCAGTTTTAGGAGGGACTCCCGTTTTGCCCGGATTTCTCCGTGTTCTTCCCCTTGTTGAATTAGGTATTCAGCCATTGTTTGTGCCATTGTTTCTCCCTCCTCTCTACGGGATGATTAGGCACTAAATGTTTTCCCAATTGATCTCATCAAGAGTTTGTGCGGTTACAGCCTGCTCAAAAAGTGTATCAAGACGGGAAAGACTCCGCATCACAGAAACCTTGGTGATAAGCGTTTCCGGAACAGGATCAAAACGGAGATGAAGCAGTTTTAGGAGGGACTCCCGCTTTGCCCGAATTTCACCTCGTTTTTCACCTCGTTTTTCACCTCGTTTTTCTCCGTGTTCTTCCCCTTGTTGAATTAGGTATTCAGCCATTGTTTGTGCCATTGTTTCTCCCTCCTCTCTACGGGATGGTTCTTTCATTTGCTTGTGAATCAGCGTTTGCAATTCTTCATGTTCTTTAGGCGGACGGCGATGCAGTATCAATAGATACAGATAGAAAATGGAGCGTCGCCACTGTCCTATTTTCTCTGCATCAAGTGTGTCAATATGCGTTACCGCTTCCATCAACGCAGCGCGTATCTCTTCCTTAGTCGAGTGTTCTTTTTGTAACACGGTAAGCAACCACCCGAACGGATGATCTGTTCTCGTTAGCTCGCTTGTATCCGTGTGCTTCACACTCAGAAACAACGTATCAAATTTCGGGATAAATCCGGAGAGTATATCAGGCAAATTCATCAAGCTGCTAAGTGATAACGGTGTGTGCCATGTCTGTTCCCCAGTGTAAAAAACAATCGGAATAATCGGACGCAACCGCCACACACTTTTTGGAACGTTGTTTGACTCTAACTCACGGCGTTGAAAATCCCAGATCTGCATCATATAGAACAGCACGCGAAACCCCATCATCGGGTCAACCGTGGATTGATGTTCTATTAGAATATAGATCAGCAGTTCATCTGTTGCCGATTCCCCACGAAACGGTACCCGATACACAAGATCAGACTCCTGTTCCCGCAAATTGTCCGGTATGAAACTCCTATTGATATGTAGGAGCCGACTAAAATCAAGTCTCTCTACAAGGTTCACCGCGACAATTTCCAATAGCCCCCGCACGTTATCGCTATCCTCCAGCAGCCATCGCGTGCTACGGTCATGGAAATGTTCTATCGGAAAATCAAAAGATGTAAGTGCTTCTATCTCTCTGTCAGTCATAACAGAATTATGTTATATAACGTTATAGCAATCAAAAAGTTTAAAAATGATTATGCCATTTTAAGACGTAAAGGGTTTTATTGTCAACCCTTTTAAAAAAATGTGGTAGAATAAAATAAAAGTCGATAGCAACTTGCGTTAAAATAGAAACTACCAAGTAAACGCTACTTTCGCAAACAGTTGATTAACAGTCTCTTCCGCATCTTGGTCACCGTAAACGAGATACAGAACAAAATCTTGAAGGAACATGTATTTAAAGACAGCATTCAGATTTGGTTTGTGCTCCCCTCCTGACCGCAAGCGGAATGTGATCCATTTTTCATTGCCTATCTCAAAGTTTGCACTTGAACGTAGGGAAAACTTGCGGGTTTTATGTCCATCAGGAAATGTTTGCCACAGGTTTTCACCTGCAATTCCGATTGACATAAACTGGAACGGTATTAGGTTCATCGCTGTAGTAACAAAGGTAGCCTTTGCTCCTTCAAATTCACCATATTGACAAACAACAAAGATACGATCTGGTTTTTGTCTGTTATACACTGCTTGCGCTGCAACTACCCAATTTGTGTGGACATCGTAAGACCAATTTCTAACGAAAAATCCTGTCTGAATCTTCTCTCCTAAATCAAATTCCACCAGTTGAAAATGATCGCCTCGTATCCTTTCACCTGCTTGGTTCCAAGTTACTTTTTGGACAGATTCAAACTTAACAGTCTGCAATAACCCCTTCTCAATAGGCCAACGATATACGCCCCAGAAACTGGGTTGTCGGATGTCTGTGAGTCGGACAAATCCATTGACCGGGTTAAATCCGGCAGAGATGTCCCTATAAGCCAGGCTAAAAATGGGATTGCCTCTACGATATATTTCCGCTAAAATAGCACGACGATTCTCACGCTCTGGTTCCCAATTTCCTGCATAATTCGCCACAAAATTAAACGCTTTTGGCAAACGAATCCTTGTATCAACAGCAGCTGACCTATTATAAGTTTCCTGTACCTCCTTTGATGCAAAGAAAACGCCAACAGATGATGAATTTCCGGCATCCCATGATCCTCGCGCCAAGACGTTATGACTGTCATCTACTGTTTCTTTGATATGCATCAAGCCATAAGTTGCCTTTCCTGTTTTGCCAATTAGCTTCGCGCCATAGTCTATCTCGCCAATGCGGCGACTGTAAAACAGGGAGATCGGTGCCCTAAAAATTCTACCATCTTCTTGAAAGAAAGGGCGTCGATCAGTTAATCGCTGCTCCAGATCGGATAGGACAATACCCTGCACTTCAGACTCAATATGACTGAAATCTGGGTTGATCGTACATATCAAAGAGGTACTTGTGGTTAGTTTATACGACCCATCTACACCTATTGCGGGTGTTAATCGGTCTGCCAAAGCGTCAGAATTTGAGTCATCTCCTAATCCCAATGAAAAATACCCACCGAGTTCAAATTTCTTTCCAATGTTCTTTGGATTTACCTCAAGGTTTGTCAAGCTACCGAATTCGTTTGCATCAGAAACGTTAACGCCTGTATCTGCCCAGGTACTGGTTCGGTCCAGACTTTGATGGCGGCGCACTAAGTTTAAACCCCATGTCTGCTTCTCAGTACGCGGCAAGTCAAGTATTTGATATGGGATTTTCATCTCAACAGTCCAAACTGATTCTTCAACGATTGCTGCTGCTGTCCATTCACCATCCCAACCAAGGTCACCCTGCTTTTCATCCAGTTGTGTGCCAAGCGGATTTACGGCAAAGCCATAGGTGCGGCGTTTGTCATGATACGTATCAAGATAGACGGCAACATGGTCTTCAAACTTAAAGCTACCATCTTTTCGTGTCTGATTCGCAATCATAGTCGATTTATCCTGAAAACACCGAAAACCGATATAGAGCGCTGTTCCATCAAATCCAAGATATACTTGTGTTTTGTCTGGCAATGTTGTTTCCAATTCTGCTACTACGAACTTTTCAATTGATGGCACTTGTTGCCAAGGAATATCATCAAGTTTACCATCTATCACAGGAGCGGTTTCAAATTTTTTAACTTCTATCGTCTGAGAATAGGCTGTTAGATTCGTAAGCAAGAAACAGACGATAAAGCAGATCGCAAGTGTCAAGAAAGGAGCGAAGTTTTTCATTTTTTATCCTCTTATTAAATATTTGGGTTTCTTAAAAACAGGACTTACGCATTTTCTCTCAAAGTCCCCTTGATAAGGGGGATTTAGGGGGTTAAAAAGACGAAAAACACTGAAATACTGGACTATTTAACCCCCCTGCCCCCCTTATCAAGGGGGAATGCGTAAGTCCTGAAAAAAATAAAAATCTGGCACTAAAAGCAAAGGGTTGAACTAATCTCGGTTTGATAATATTTCAACCAAATTTAGCTTAGCACCAGAAAATCATGGGTGTTGTTTTGTCGTTTGAATCACAAGTTTTGAAGTTTTTAGTCTGTATCCATAGATAGGAAGAAGATATTTGTTTGAGAATTTACGGATGATTAACTGAAGTTTCTATATTCAATTCTTGAAGAACTGTAATAGCCTTTTTTGCTAAATCAGTTGTCGGATCTCTTTTGACGATTCGGTTTAATTGTAACACAGCGCGATCGTCTCCATCCTTTGCCAACGCTAATGCTTCTTCAAACCCTTTGAGTGAATAACTGAAGTCTCTTGGCAGGACAGTGAGGTCATGGTTTTTCCAATAATACTTGAGATCACCAGATTCCCAGTTGCGATAAACATCGTCCCATTGCAATGAGTTGAAAATGTTCAAGTGTGGTTCAAGCATGTGTTCTGCTATTGGATCGTCAACTGCCTGATAGCGGTTATCAAGTGACACGCGAAGTCTATCCTCAGTCAAATTCGGTAGTGCCTTGTGGATAGTCAAGGCAGGGAATATCAACGTGTCGCCTATCTCGTAGTTTGTGGAATGCCATTCACCTGACAATTCGTCAGTATTAACGCATAGACCACCAGCACCGAGTGAAAAGTGGTGTTCCATGACTTTATTGACTTTGTGTGAACCCGGTAAGACAGCCAAACCCCCTAATTCTATCGGACAATCACCAACTGGTGCCCAACAGGTGTAGGTCTGAAAATTGCCTTGGAAGTGAACGAAGTCTTGATGTATCGGTGTCGTGTGCGCGGTATACTTCGGATACCAGAGACGTGCGATCTTCTGTGGATGCGGCAGCACCTCTCTACCGATAATCCTCTCTACCATATCAACGACTTCGGGCCAATGTCCAGAACGGTGGAACACCTCTAACTTATATACTTCATGGTATACATCGGTATATTCAGGATCGCCCTCAGTACACTGTGTGGAAATATCAGCGATGCCGTCCATCGGATCGGTCCCCGCAACGAGCCAACCGCCTTCCTGCATTGTCGTTAACATCTCTCGCCGCAACGCCAAGAGTTTGTCAGGAGCTTGCAGTTTCTTAAAAAAAAGATACCCTGCTTCTGACATCCGGGCGCGTAACTCTTCTGAATCGTTTATCGCATCGTTTGATACGCGAAGTTCCTTTAGTTTCTCCATTTTAGTTTCTCCTTGTGGCTATCCAACGTAACGACTTGTGCCAGTTAACTAATTGTTTGTCCTATTTTCACATATATTGAACTTTATGTTGGACACATATCGTCCCTACGGGACTAAAGACAGGGTCCTCAACGTTTTTCTATAAACATATCGTCCCTACGGGACTAAAGAGCGTCTCAATTAATGAAGGATATGCGGACAAACCCTTATTTATGTGAAGCAATTGGTTACTAAAAGTTATTTAGCACAACTCGTCAACGTAAGATCCATGACTGATCAAACTTTGTGATTCTATTAGGTTTTCCTCAAATAACCTATTAGACAACTCATCAATACGCATCTGGGCAATTTGATTATATGTTTCGTCTTTCTCGATCATTATCCATTTACGGTTATGTTGCTCAGCAACGACTGCTGTAGTCCCAGAACCTGAGAATGGGTCAAGAATGAGATCGCCTTCATTAGTTCCTGCCAACATAATCCGATTGACAACTGCTACAGGTTTTTGAGAAGGATGTTTACCATGCTTTCGCTCTGTTCGTGGCGTAAGCGGAATTTCCCACATGTTTCGCATCTGTTTACCACTGTTCATCGCCTTCATTGTTTCATAATTGAATGTCCAGTTTTTTGCTTTTTTGCTTTCATTGTTGACAGCCCAAATAATAAACTCCGTAGACTCAGTAAACATTCGACAGGTAATATTAGGCTGCGCATTAGGTTTGAACCAAACAATTTGAGAAATAATCCGTCTGTCAAACATATTTTGAAGAATGAAACCGATTGTAAAGATACAGTGAAAAGATCCAAAAATGAATAAATTTCCGTTTGTCTTTAACACTCTCAGCACTTCTTTTATCCAATTCACTGAGAACTGAAAATAGTCGTCCTTTGAAAAAATATCCCACTGTTCCTGCATTGTGACGTGAGAACTAAATGCCCACCCCAATCCTTTTGTTTTGGACATATTAAACGGTGGATCGGTGATACAACAATCAAAGACTCCATCTGGAAAGGAAGAAAGAATTTCTAAGCAATCGCCTGAAAGAATTTGATTAACAGGAAGATTATCGGTTGTTCCTCCTAAAATAGTTGGTGAATATTCTATGCCTTCAGAAGAAGGATCGTGAATTTCACCCTCCACAATAGCTGGTGCTTTTTTGGGATTTTTCAGCGGGTGGATACCTGTTGAGAGATATTCAATCAATTGGGCTTTTCTTAACGACGAGTACCCTTGCAACCCACGTTTTTTGAGTTCTTTTCTCAGATCTATATTTCGCATTTGGTGAAAATTCATCTGTTTGGTTAGTTCCTATCGCCAAAATATGGGCACTCATGTCCACCCAGTATTGAAGGTTCTGCTTCAACCTTCCGATTCTACTGCCTCATGTGCTTAAGCGGGTTTGGAGTTTCTCAGTTTCATTGCTGCTGCACTGATATCCTCCACGCTCTTTTCATCCCACAGTTTCCGCTGCCACTTGGTGTAATCAAACGGGGAGCGCATAATCAGCGCGATGAACTTTTCAGCCTGTACATCACCTAAAGCTTCCGTAAGTGCCTTTAAACCTTCTACCTTCAGTTCTTCATCTGTTATCATGGAATATACTCCTAATAAAACTTGGGGGATCTATAACCCTGATATCTTCAAAACTAACTGTTCTCTTCAGAATTACATCATCTGTGGTGGCAAAGTAATCACATTTCGCTGCAATAGCACAAGATATAAGTCCTGAAGAGGTTCCGATTTGTTACCTTCTTTCCTGTTAACAAATTATACCATGAACCTATCTCTAATACAACATTCCCAAGTATTTTATTTCGTGCCTATTGCCAGTATATGAGAGCTCATACCGAGTATTGACGGCTCTGCTTCAACCTTCCGAATGAAATCTAAAACAGCAGCACGTTGGTTAGGGTTTTCCCAATAACTTTCAACTGATCTAAAAAGCCATGCTGGTCCTTGTACAGCAAGCGTCGCTTGATGCTCAAAACCGGCTTCAACAACTTCAGAACTGAGTTCTTCGGGACGGTGAAGATATGCATCCGTAAAAAATTCTAAATTCTCCGTTGGGTTGCGATGGTAGCCTGTTTCGAGGTCGTTTTGAACAATGTCTCTGGAGACCGAGCTGCCTAATCGGTCTTTGCAGAAAAAATCAAGTAAAGAAGCGAAACGCGAGATACCGGCAGCAACCATAATTCCGCCATTCCGTAAGACACGATATGCTTCTCTCAGTGCAAGCAGCCGTTCATTTTTAGCAATCAGATGATAGAGCGGTCCCAATAACAGAACAGCATCTGCAGACGCTGACGAAAAACGTAATTCCCGTGCGTCGCCAAGCGATATGCTGGCAATCGGGTGTTCCGACTGTAGAGTTGAGGCTTCTTTCGCCTGCTCAACATGTAAATCCACAGGATCCACAAGATGGACTTCATAGCCTGCCTTTGCTAACCAACAAGCGTAGGGACCAGAACCACCACCGATGTCCAAAACGACTGCGGGTGGCGTGGGTAAATAGCGCATGATAATCTCTTGCGTCCGCGCAAATTCTATCTGTCCTCTAACATCGTTTAGAAGCCGATTCGACTCTTGTGTTTGTCTATAGAACGAAAGAATCTCATCTGAAAGCTGATACAAATGTTTATTCCTTCCTGTGGCGTTAATTCGCAATGTATAAATAGTTACAGCACTTTTTTGTATGCATAAGTCCAATCAACAACCTTATAACCGCAGTTACTGTAAAAGAGCAATGCAAGATTATTATTCCAATCCGTACTAAGTGAAGCATGCTTGTATCCGACTTTTTGCATCTCTTGAAGTGAATATTGCAGCAAATATTTGCCTAACCCTTGTCCCTGGTAATCATCTTCAACACCGAGCCAGTCGGTATAGACCCAATCTTGCACTTCGGCATGGCTTGAAAACTCTCCGCAAGAAACATTCCAACAGACACCCACCTCTTCATCATCTTTGTGTGCCGTTATGTTACAGTTCGGCAGTTCACCGCGACCCTCTTTCCAGTCGACAGAAAGTGTTACCGATAGACTTGAAGGTGTTGGTTCCACAGTGAAGTTTTCCCAATTCAAAAATACCTGTCCGTTGCAACGTTGGTAACCATTTAGTCCGAGCAGTGCTTGAACGTGGTCAAGTGCATTTGATAGGTGTGCATATTCAAAGTGATAGAAACGGTATCTATAGATTTTAGAAAAAGCGATTATTCGAGAAACGTTATAAGTTTTTAGATAGGTTTCTGCCTTTTTAAGTGCAGCTTGTCCAGCATGCCGCGCACCGCGCTCATACCCTAAAAAGCGGATGACACCTACGTTCTCTTTCTCGTTATTTTCATTTTCGTCTTGATAGAAACCTACGTGAATAAATGCCTGAACGGTACCATTTTGCATCGCAACAAACGCCATCTGTGAATGAAGTTCTTCATGAACATTGTCGGTTTGACCAGTAACACCACTCAAGGCATCCGATAGTTCTTCCGCCTTTACGGGGTAACAATGTGGAACGTCGGTGGTCAGGCGATTGTAAAATTGGGTTAAAGCAGGCAGCATATCGGAGGTATATTTTATAATTTCCATTTGTATCTTCTATTTTAACCTAAGTTGCTATCTATGTAGCGTAAACTTCCAGTTTGCGTCATAAGGGAGCAAACTGGAAGTGAAATCAACGGTATGAATCATGGCGAATGCCATACGCGCATTCGCCTTAATGGCATTCCCCGTGCTACAAAATATTGCTAATTAACAGCATTTTTCATTAAAGACGATGTTTTCATGTCTAAAAACTTAAAAGCAATTGTAGGATGCCCAGAAAATGATACTAATTTTTGAATCATGGATTATTACTTGTGCCCTGGGTTTCGGAGATCTTTTTAACAAAATCATAAGTCCAATCTACAACTTTATATCCGCAGTTGCTATAAAAAAGAATTGGAAGGTATTCACAACATTCAGTATTAAGAGAAGCATGTCGGTATCCGACTTTATGCATCTCTTGAAGTGAGTATTGAAGCAAGTATTTTCCCAAACCTTGTCCCTGAAAATCTTCTTCTACACTGAGCCATTCCGTATAAACCCAGTCTTGTGCATCGGGGTGACTTGAATATTCACCACCGCAGACAGAGACACAGATACCAATTTTTTCACCTTCTTGGTAGGCACGCACAGTACAGTTTGGACGTTGCCCACGCCCTTCATCCCACTCTACAGAGAGTGTTACCGGCAACCTTGGAGGTATTGGTGTGACAGAGTAGTTTTTCCAATCTAAGAAGACTTGACAGTAGTGAGGACTGTAACCGTTGTGTCCGAGAAGTGCATAAACATGATCAAGGGTAATTGAAAGAAAAGCATATCTTAAATGGTAAAAATGATATTTATACGATGAGAAAGCGGTAATTTGGGTCACGTTATACGTTTTCAGATATTCCTCCGCTTTTTCAAGCACGGTTTGTCCGGCATGCCGCGCCCCGCGTTCGTAACCAAAAAACCGGACAACACCTTCGTGCCCTTCATTGTTGTTCCCATACCAACGATGACCAACGTGGATAAATGCCTGAACCGCGCCATTTTGTATCGCAACAAACGCTGTTTCTGCCTCAAGACCATCATTGGTATTATCGCTTTGACCCGTGACATTGCACATTGCATCAGCCAGTTCTGCCTCCTTTACGGGGTAACAATGTGGCACGGCGGAGGTCAATCGATTATAAAATTGTGTTAAGGGTGTCTGTAAGTCAGGTGTATATTGTAAAATTTCCATCTGCATCTAATATTTTCCAATATGGAATGTTTCACAGGAACTGCTCATCTAAACCGCGATTTCTGAAAGGACTTTCTCAAACACATGAGTGCAATCAGCAGCCCTGTAACCGCAATTGCTGTAAAAAAGGAGAGCGCGACTGTTATTCCAACTCGTGCTGATTGAAGCATGTCGGTAACCTACTTTGTGCATTTCTTGAAGTGAGTAAAAAAGTAAATATTTCCCTAAACCTTTTCCCTGAAAGTCATCCTCAATACCAAGCCATTCGGTATAGACCCAGTCTTGTGCATCAGGGTGGGAAGAGAACTTACCGCCAGAAACGGATTCACATTCCCCAACTTTTTCACCATCTTGGTGTGCTGTTACGGTGCAGTTTGGCAGTTTCCCACGCCCTTCCTTCCAATCAACGGAAAGTGTTATCGGTATAGGTGGTGATATCGATGTAACATCATAGTTTTCCCAATCTAAAACGATCCAATTTTGTTCGGGATGATATCCGTTGAATCCCAATAGTGCATGAACATGATCAAGGGCATTCGAAAGATTGGCATATTCGAGAGAATAAAAACGATATCGATACGATGAGAAAGCGGTAATTTGGGTCACGTTACACGTTTTCAGATATGTCTCTGCCTTTTCCAGCACGGTTTGTCCCGCATTGCGCGCACCGCGTTCGTACCCAAAAAACCGAATAACACCTATGTTCACTTTCTCGTCACTTTCGTAGTAACCTACGTGAATAAATGCCTGCACTACGCCATTTTGCATCGCAACAAACGCTGTTTCTGCCTCAAGACCATCATTGGTATTATCGCTTTGACCCGTGACACTGCACATTGCATCAGCCAGTTCTGCCTCCTTTACGGGGTAACAATGAGGAACGTTTACCGTCAGACGATTGTAAAATTGTGTTAAGGGTGTCTGTAAATCAGGCGTATATTGGAGAATTTCCATCTACTTTTCTATCCTCTATTGCGGAACGTCCCACAGCAGAATCGTACCGTCCTCACTTCCGCTGGCGAGAGTTTTGCCATCTGGACTGAATGCAACCGAACTAATCCCACCCGTATGTCCAGAAAGCGTTTTTACACGTTCTCCCGTACTGGAATTCCAAATTATAGCAGTTCCATCAACACCACTTGCTGTAGCAATAGCCTGTCCACTGTAAGAAAAACGAACATCACTGATAGTACCACCACCACAGAAAGGAAGACTGACATGACCAGAGAGTGTATTTAAATGTTGTCTTTTGCTTATATCAAATAAACTCACACCACTTCCATGTCCATCAACAATTGCCATAATCTTTCCATCTGGCGAATAGCTTACAAAACTTGTAGCACCGGAATATTCGTTGAGATCTCTGATATGTTGTCCTGTCATTCCATCCCATAGAAACGCCCCATCACCCCAACTTTCTTCATATATACTTGTAATGATAGTATTTCCATCCTGCGAAAAGTATGCTCCATCGATATTACCCGAAATTCCAGATATTGTTTTGATCAACTGTCCAGTTTTTGGATTCCATAGTTGCGTAGTATTTTCCGAACTCCTGCTAATGATAATTGAACCATCTGCGGAAAATTTAATTTGACCGAGGTTGCCCATTATACCTGACAAAGTATTGATAAGTTGACCTGTATTAGCATCCCAAATCAAGACAGTATTTTCAACGGTTCTACCAGCAATTGTTTTTCCATCCGGTGAATAGTGTATCTGCTCAATATAATGTATCCGTTCAGACAATCTATTGATAAGTTGTCCAGTATTTACATTCCACAAAGACACTGTGCTCCAATTGCTCATGGTTGTGAAAGTATTGCCAGTGGAAGAAAAACGAAAATAGTTAACCGATCCTTTTAATACATTGAGTTTATGCTGTTTCAGTAGTTTCCCAGTGCTGGTATTCCACAACCGCAATGTTTCGTTATAACTCCAACTTGCTATGGTTTTTCCATCTGGAGTAAATGAGACATTAGAAATGCCCTCCGTATACCCATCAAGCGTTTTCAGGAGTTTTCCTGTCATAGCATCCCAAAGATGGACAGTGTTATCAGAACCTTTACTGAGTATAGTGATTCCATCGGAAGAAAAAACAATATTGTTAATTGAACCTTTATGTCCAGAGAATGGCATCAGATGCACCCCATGTTTAGTAGCCCATAGATGTATCGTTCCATCCCATCCCCCTGTAGCGATAATCCTGCCATTTTCAGAAAAACCTACTGTTTTTATCTTACTCCTGTCATTTCCAATAAGACTGTTTTTGTACTCTCCCGTGTTAGCATCCCATAGGTCAACTATCCCATCCGATTTGCCAATTGTCACAAGGAGTTTCCCGTCAGGTGAAAAGAAGATGCTGGAAAAACCTTCATCACCTAATGATTGCCTGGTTCTTTCAAGTTGTTTCCACTCCTCTGTACCGACACTCCTAAAGTTCACTATGCCAACATTTCCTGTCCAACTACTACCTCTTGAATTTCTTGTCATATAGATACGACTTAAAATAAAAATTGTTTTCCCATCCGGCGAAAATTGCACATCAATAATTCGATTATCATGATATTCCTCACAAGGATCGTTGAAGGTTTTTAGATTCTGTCCATTAAAAGCATCCCACAATTTTAATTGTCTATATCCCCAGGTAGCAAGTGTCTTACTATCAGGTGAAAAGCGGATATTATGAAAACGGTTGGAAGGTTCGAATATTGTGCTCAAATGTTTACCCGTTTGGACATTATATACTCTAAGCGTTTTTCGTAAATACGAGTATTTTTCGGCACACTGGACCACAATCATCTTTCCATTTGGTGAAAAGACTACATCATAGTACCCTATTCCATCATCAGTGAGTGTTATTTGATGGTTCCCTGACTGAGCATTCAAGAGCAGCACTGACCCATGTGGACCTTTTGTCGCAATTGTATTGCCATCCTGTGAAAATCGGACTATCTCTACACCATTCGTATGGTCAGTGAGCTGGTATAATTCTTTACCAGTAATAGAGTCGTATATCCAAACCCCAACTGAAGTAGCCACGGCAAACCGAGTGCCATCTGGAAAATATGCTATTTCGCCCAATGTGCCATTACCGAGACGGAGTTTAGCACCTTCAGGCAAATTCAATTTGGCGGTATCTTGAGCAGAAACAATAGGGAGAAATAACGCAAAAAGCAAGAACAAGGTGATGAATGTGTGTATTGTTTTCATCTTCTCATCTCCTTTTAACGAAGTGCGGCAGGTATTACCTATAATGATAGACTGTTGATAGGCGCGCTTACAAGGCGCGCCTACAATGTAACATTATAATATGGTATATCATTCTTGAATAGAACGAGAGACAGTCATCTTAACGCTTTTCAACTTGAAAGTTGGCATCCAACGCCTTCTCAGCTCGAACTTGCGATTCTTCAAGATGTGCTACACTATAATCATCCAACTTTAACTTGGAATTTTGAAGCACGTTCTTGATACGAGTATTAATTTGTCCGAGATGGAGGCGTGCAAGTGATCTTGCATCTTCTGGGGTGCCGCTATCTGCAGCTAACACCAGCTTAATCAGCTGCTTTAGGTGTTCGCGCTGCAACCCACGTCGGAAACTTGAGATAAACGCATCTGAATTTGTCCACTGTTTTGCATCGGCATTCTTATCCAGTTCAATCCAAACAGCATCTGTAATCCCTGTAAAGAGTTCTGGCATTGTGAACACATCTTCATTGTCCGAAAACTTAAGCTCTGTGTCCTGCACACGCGCCAGAACATTCGGATCAAGCAACCTACCTAAAATTTGGCTCTGATTTCGCAGAATCACATCATGGATCGGATAATCCAGACGTGATGAATTGTTACTACTTGTACCCCAATCACTCCACCGCGTAATTGCAATACTGTTTAACAATTCAGGTGGAAAATCGAATGTTTTATCCGAGAGGGCATGTTCTTTGATAAATTTAAGTGCTTCTCGCTGCTTTTTCGCTGGAACAGGCACATAAGGCAAACGTCCGTTTTCATCGCCTTTATGGTCTCGGTGGTGATATTGCCCACCGATGAAACGCGTTGCGAGGAACATGCCACGGCTATATTGCCCCAGTAGTGATCTGAATGCACGTCGGACGCGTTGATAGCCCATTCCATCTTGTGTAACTTTGTCTGCAATGTCGTCCCATAGACCAGCGACAATAGCTTGACGTTGTTTAGCAAACTCAAGAGGATCCGCACCAAGGTCCCAACGATTGACTAACGGATCAAGGTCGCGATATTGATACATTGAAGCATCACCGTCAGTTGCATATCTAAGTTCAGGGGATGCAGCACGCGATGCAATCTTCTGCAATTCGGACAGTTCTGCTTCGGGCTTGTTTCCACCAATTGGCTTATAAGCGTATTCAATCACCCAGTAATCCCAAGGACCGATTGTGGTTGTATAATAATTTCCCTGTTTTTTTCCTTCTGGCGCAATATTTACCGCATCATAATCCATTACTGATCCGTGGAGTGCTTCATCCCTTTTCTTATTCAATTCTTCAAGTGAATATATCGTAGTCGCTTTAAAGTTGTGTCGTAATCCCAATGTGTGACCAACTTCGTGCATAATCAATGCTTTGAGTGCTTGTCCGATATACTCTTCTGGAAGTTCACCATCGTCAATTATGCCGCGTGCTTGTAAAACGCTCGCCATGAAACTCATTTCACGTGCCAGCCCAGTAGCCATTTGACAGTTATGTCGTGATGAATGATCAATTGGGTGGTTACGCTCATGCTCTACTTCATCAAAGTAAGTCGTGTACTCACGCATCCAAGATCTGATCCAACTTTCACCGACGAGTATATCCGCGTCCAGTATCTGTCCTGTAAGCGGATTCACACGAGAGGGTCCAATTGCAAAGGATGCACCAACGACCCAACGAATCGTATTATACCGAGCGTCTTCGGGGTCCCAGTCCTCGTGATCTTGCTGAATCCGTGCTTCAATTGCATCTATGAATCCTGCTTTTTCAAATGCCTTGTTCCATTCCAGAATTCCCTGCCGCACATACGGACGAAAACGGTGTGGCACGGTTTTCTCTATGTAAAATATAATTGGATCTTTCGGCGGAGAAAGTTCTGCATTTTTGTCTGCCTTCTCCAAGTGCCAACGATTGACAAAACGAATGAACGGTTCATCACTGGTTTGAAGTGAGAAGTCTTTGACGGTTGTCATAAAATGTCCCATACGATCATCAGCCAAGCGCGGTTGATAGTTGTTGGATGGTAGTTCTGCGAGGCTGTAGTGTACTGATAATTGGATACCACGACTGTCGGGAATTGTTTCGCGACTACCACTCGCAGCATAAACTGCATCAACTCGTAACTCAACGTTTTTGGGAAACGCTTTGATTGCTCCCCATGTGCTACGTCCTTTATCAAAACGGGCACCCCCACCTATTTGCCCCGACAAAGGTGGCAGGTCAGATAAAAATACAGGTGAAATATTTACTAACAAACTCTTTCGTTGCGGATGGACACTTTCGAGTTTGAGAGCGAAAAGTACAGAGTCGCGATATCCCAAATCTACTGCTTCTGCTATCGGTGTTCCTTTATTTGCTCGAAAACGGACATTTTTGCGAACAAGATGGACCTTATCTCCAACACGTCTCCATTCAAGTAACCATTCATCCATGGTCATACCTGAAAGAAGGTATCCTGATCCTAATCCGCGCGCGATGCTTATCATGCATAGAAAAGGTTTATCCAATTGCGACGGTTGTATTTCGCAATAGAGATTTTCTTTTTTTTCATAAAGTTTGAAAAAACCTTGATAACTTTTACTGTCTTCAATAACTTTATTAAAATCTTCGTATTCCTTTTTCTGTTTTGCCTGTGTAGCAGGTTTAGCCTCTTGTTTCGTCTCTTGTGCGATTATTGGAAGGCAAAAACCGCTTGTTAGCACTAAACAGATGCAAAAAGTGAATAGACGTTGCATTAACTTTCTCCTTTTGTATGCGCAGCAATCTATGTGCTTCGCTATCAATCTATGTGTTTTGAATCAATTATGGTTGGTGGTATACGGATAATTTTGATTAACAAGTATACCATTTTTTGATTTTCTTTGCCAGAAATATTTTCGGGAAATCAGGGTTTGTACTGCCATCGGAAATTTAGGCCACTACCTTAGACAAGATTGTGATATAATTAACGTGAGTTTGATAATAAAAATGTGAGTTTGCTCTAAACACTTTTCATGGGTCCAAAAGCAGTCCTTTTGTCCCATAACCTATTAGGTTGTGCGGTTTTTTGCGAAAAATAACAGAGAACGCTGCGGGTGAAAACTTTTTCAAACTCACGTTATTAATAAAGATATCACAAGAAGGAAGAGTGCTATGAAAAATAAAACTGATAATTTTATCTTTGGCTCTCCAGACATTTTTAATTCTTATTCGTTCATAAGAAAGTATGTAATTGTAATCGTTTCTTGTGTAATACTTTTGGGTACTTGTACAATTGAATCCAGTCATGCCGATACCTGGAGAGATGATTTTGATGACATAGACCTCAATGGTTGGGAACGTATTGTTGAGGAAAATCCTTGGTTTGCAGAATGGAGAACTTTCAAAGACGATCCTGAATGGCTTCCTATTGATGAGGAGGGAGAGGGACACCTTGCTGGTAGTATTGAAAAACCGCAGGTGGAACATGTGACAGCAGCGGATTTCCTGTGCTGGAATGCTCATCAATTTCAACTTAAGAAGTTAACAGTTGTGGGTGAGGAAATATGGTATATACGACACCGCCGAGAAGTATCTGGTGAACTTTGCTTATTCCTCGGTAAACGACAACCTTCACCTGACTTTGCAGAGGGTTATATTTTCAGTCCTGAAAAGACAACAAGAATGCAATTCTCTACCAAAAGAGTCTTTAAAAAAGGTAAAGTGAAAGCAGATTATGGACTCATGTTCCGATTGACTTCAGGTGATATAAAAGTCGTTTTTGATACTGGAAAGTTTCAACTCTGGACGCAAGACCTGCTTATAACAGAATTTTTTGATGCCGATATCACTAAGATCGATGTCGTCGGTATGATGGTTGTGTTTGAACCCCAGGTGGGTGGTTTTCTGGTGACATATCAACCTTTTCAATTTCGGGCATTGGTATCCCTCAATACTATCTTCTTGATGAACAGTTACGCGAAGTGCAATTACGAGAAAGGCAACTAACTACAACTTGGGGAAAGTTAAAACGCCCCTAAATAAAGCTAAACACGCGATACCTCAACGCTGGCGAGGTTTCCTAACCTCGCCAATGTCCGGGTAATTGTGGATTTCACTATAAATACAACCTACCGCTCACAAAATGGTAGAGGTGTAAATCATGAAGGGCATTGCGAACATGTGGATGTTCTGTCAACGATGGATAAAACAGCCAGTCTTGTCTGCTGTACTTTTATGCCTATTAAGCAGTTCGCTTCTTCTCTGTGTATCTGTCCGGATAGCGAATATTCCGCACATGGAAAATGAGTATCTACTCGGTACTGATTCCTACCATTTTTTACGTCAAGCCAATATGATTGTTTCCCAGGGTTATTTAGTTTTAGACATTTTAGTCATTTTTTATCACAATCGTTAATATTTTTGGATATGCAGATATAACGTGATTTTTCACGCTATATCTGCTATACTTCACCTTAAAAAATCTTACCCTTTGAGGTGAAAAATGCCAGAGAAAGATTCTCGACACTTGTTAGATAGATTAGCAGAAATAGAAGAGCCGCGCAAGGAGAAAGGAAAACGACACCCGTTGCACTCACTCCTCGGACTCGTCCTTATTGGTATTATGTCCGGACATAAAGGATATACTTCCACCGCAACTTGGGCACGCTCTCAACCAGACCTTGTCCAAGCACTCGGGTTTACACACAAGACATCGCCTTGTCCCGCAACGATACATAATGTTCTGAAAGAACTAAAAGCTGATGTTGTTGAAGAGACTTTTACAAACTGGGCAAAGGCTGTTTGTAAAAGCCGACCTGATTTAGAAGGGTGTTTTGACGTAGTCGCTATAGATGGTAAAACGCTGCGTGCCTCTAAAAAATGTGGTGCGGCAATAAGTCATTTACTCTCCGTTGTTTCTCATGAGTTAGGGGTTACCCGGACACAACAAGGTGTCAGTGACAAAACCAACGAAATACCGGTCTCAACAGAGATCCTCAAGAACTTTGATGTGAGTGGGAAAGTCATCACAACAGACGCACTTTTGACACAGAAAACTTTC
>PYJA01000132.1 GCA_003635185.1 Candidatus Poribacteria bacterium
TACAGGACTTACGCAAAATACTTGTAATATTTCTCTCCTATGGCTAATATAGTCTATAAGGAGGTTCATAAAATGACAAAACCAACACGTCTTGATTATTGTCAATATCTACTCACGACCCGTGTCAACTATACTCTCACTCATTATGCGGATCACTGTGAGCGTTTTAGTCATGATCAAATTAATCGTTATCTTGCGGGTGATCGTTTGCCCCCTCGTCTTGTCTGGGAAAGTGTCCAACCCCACTTGGTGCAAACTCCCGATGGATATATTATCTTTGATGATACTATTTTAGATAAAAGACATGCACAAGATATAGCCTTTGCTCAGAAACAATATAGTGGAAATGCTCACACCACGATAAATGGTATAGGTGTTGTCACCTGTGTTTATGTCAACCCGGAGTTAGACCGGTATTGGATTATTGATTTTCGTATTTACGATAAGCAAGGTGATGGCAAATCCAAGTTAGATCATGTTCAGGATATGCTTGATGTTTTAGTGAACTCCCGCCATGTTGCTTTTAGCACAGTGTTGATGGATAGTTGGTATGCCAGCAAAGTGCTTATGTTATTCATTGAAAGTCTTGGTAAAAAGTTCTATTGTCCACTGAAAAGGAACAGACTTGTTGATGATTCTAACGGCACAAAACCATATCAACACATTGACAGCTTAGAGTGGAGCCAAACAGAACAGAAGTCGGGTAAACGTGTGAAAATCAACAAGTTCCCCAAAAATCATAAGGTGAAAGTATTCCGGGTAGTGTCTAATAAACGCACGGATTATGTTGCTACAAATGACTTGAACCAATCGGATGTGTCCGCTGTGCGACAGGTGTGTAGCGCACGCTGGAAGATTGAACAATTTCACCGTGAAACGAAACAACTCACAGGGATCGAAAAATGTCAATGCCGTTTACCCCGTATTGTGAGAAACCACATCACTTGTGCTGTATTAGTATGGATTTACCTGATGCAAAAAGCAAATGAAATGGGGCAAACGCTTTATCGAGTCAAAAATGAACCGTATTCTGATTTTCTACGCCAACAGCTAAAATCACCTACTTTGAAAATGGATATTGCGTAAGTCCTGAAGAAGTCGCTTCAGGTGAGGGGAACGAAGTTAAGGTGATTAATGAAACTTTCTTTAAAATATTTATGCAAGATATTCGCAATGGAGGTGCATAATGCATAACGACAAATTAAGCCTTGAAACCCATGAGTGGGTGAGTGAGATGCTGCGGATTGGGAATCGTGCTGCGAAAAGGGCACAAGAGGAGAACCGCAAAAAAGGGATCCCGAATGTGTATGATATTAACGGGCATCGTTACTACGAACTGCCAAATGGTGAATTGACGAAGGAAGACCCGTATCCGTTATCGAAAGAAGGGACAGATGAGAACACAACATCTAATCTGTAGCACAACCTGTTAGGTTGTGCAGAAACGGAACACAACCATAGGTGTCAATTTAAGAATTTTGACTTGTATTAGAAGATGTCTTTAGTCCCGTAGGGACTAAAATGAAGGTTTTCAACGTTATCTATAAACATATCGTCCCTACGGGACTAAAGAACGAAATTCGTATTAAAATAATCCTTAAATTGACACCTATGGTGCAGAAACAGAACACAACCTAACAAGTTGTGGGACAACACATGCAGTCCGTTAGGTTTGCTAAACGCACAGATCAAAAGTGTTCAGGTAATTCTAAAATCTACTATAAAACACAAATCGAAATATATACTTCGCTTTTTTAGAAAGGAAAATTAATGGCAGCATTAAACGATTTACGAAACGGATTAGTTATCCGGCTTGATAATGTTGTCTACACGATTGTAGACTGTCAACCTGTGAAACCCGGTAAAGGAGGCGCGTTCACTCGAACTAAAATTAAACGTGTAACGGATGGCGCAGTACTTGATCGCACCTTTCGCGCCAGTGAAACTATTGAAACCGTCCGGCTCATCGACCAAGAAATGCAGTTTCTCTATAGTGAAGGCGGCATCTTATGGTTTATGGATAATGAGACTTTTGACCAACATGAACTTCCTGAAACACTGCTCGGAGATAGTGTAAAATACTTAAAAGAGGGTGTAACTGTAACGGTCAAAATGGATGCGGCTACACCGCTTGCGGTGGTACTCCCAACTTTTGTTGAACTCAAAATTGTTGAAACGGACCCCGGTTTACGAGGAGATACCGTCAGCGGGGGTTCAAAAACAGCAAAATTAGAGACCGGTGCTGTCGTCAATGTCCCGCTTTTTGTGAAAAACGAAACCGTCATTAAAGTTGACACGCGGACCGGGAAATACGTTGAAAGGGTTTAAAACATGAAACAAAAAAAGCAAAGTGAGAAAGTTGACGCTTCCGCTGATACAGAAGTTACTGCTGACCCGCTCCTACAACGTCTTGAAGGCCTCATTGCAATTGCGGAGAAATCGGATTTGGCAACGGCTCGGATTCGAGATGGGGAAGTCGAAATAGAAATTTCGCGCACAACCGCTCAATCAGTTGCTCCCTCTGCACTTGCCAATCCGAATACTACCGCATCCACACTCGTTACGGAAAACGAAGCAGGTGACGACATAATTCGCTCACCGATGCCTGCTCGTTTTTATCGGTCACCAGCCCCTGATGAACCGCCGTTTATTGAAATCGGTGATACTGTTACAGCAGGTGCTTCGTTAGCTACGCTTGAAGTCATGAAAACTTTTAACGACGTTGAGGCACCTTTCAATTGTGAAGTTCTTGAAATTCTTGTAGAAGACGGTGAAGCTGTTGAATACAATCAACCCCTCTTTCGGGTGAGGCAAACTTAGGGCTATGTTTCAAAAAATACTAATTGCAAACCGTGGTGAGATAGCTATTCGTGTAATCCGTGCTTGTAAGGATATGGATATTAAGACTGTCGCTATTTACTCAACGGCAGACAAAGATGCCCTCCACGTAAAATATGCCGATGAGGCATACTGTATCGGACCGCCCCCTTCTACCGATAGTTATCTTAAATATGCCAATATCACGACTGTGGCTGACTTGGCGAATGTTGATGCGATACACCCCGGTGCTGGGTTTCTCGCTGAAGATGCACAATTCGCTGAAATCTGTGAGGCACATGAAATAAAATTTATCGGGCCTTCCATTAACGATCTCAATATTATGGGCGACAAGGTTCGCGCCCTTGAAACAGTCGCAAAGGCAGGTTTGAAACTTGTTCCCGGCAGCCAAAATAGAAAAAGGAAAAAAGACAAAAAAGCCACCGTTGAAACCGCTGAAGAAGCAGCTGAACTTGCAGAAAAAATTGGTTACCCGGTCGGAATCAAGGCATCGGCTGGTGGTGGCGGCCGCGGCATTCGGATCGCATACAATCGTCCCAGTTTGTTCAATCTTTTCCATATCGCAAAATCAGAAAGCGAAGCCGCTTTTGGCAACAGTGATGTCTACATCGAAAAATGGATTGAAGATGCCCGGCATATTGAAGTACAAGTTTTGGGAGATGCTCACGGAAATGTTGTCCATTTCGGAGAACGTGAATGTTCCATCCAGCGCAAACAGCAAAAACTATTGGAAGAAGCACCTGCCGCGTCCATTCCAGCTAAACTTCGGAATGAAATTTGTAAAGCTGCTGTCAAAGCCGCTAAGTCCATCGGATACCTAAATGCAGGTACAATTGAGTTTGTCGTTGATAAGGACGAAAAATTCTATTTCCTTGAGATGAATACGCGCATTCAGGTAGAGCATACCATCACCGAAAGCATTACTGGTATTGATCTCATTAAAGAACAGATTCGTTTGGCAATGGGAGAAGAACTCGGATACAATCAATCTGATATCCGCATCGAAGGGCATGCTATTGAATGCAGAATCAATGCCGAAGACCCCGCAAATCAGTTCATGCCTTCGCCAGGGTTAGTTACAGACTATCAACCCCCCGGTGGTATCGGGATTCGCGTTGATGGGTATATCTACACCGGTTATACCGTTCCTCCACATTACGATTCACTCGTCGCAAAATTAATCGCTACTGGTAGAGATCGTGACGAAGCAATTGCCCGATTGAAGCGGGCGCTTTCCGAATTTAAGATTGAAGGTATCAAAACCACAATTCCACTTCATCAAAAGATTCTGGATGATGAGCGGTTTCTAAACCGAACTATTTTTACAAACTTCCTAAAAACATGAAACTCTTTATAAATACAACAACGAAGGGATGGTGCGTTCCTAACTGTGTCATGTGCATTGTGGTCATGATGGCTGTCACAATGCATGCACTTGCACAACCTGTTATCTTTGTTGATGTAACATACAAAGCAGGTATACGTTTTCAGCATTCACAGGGCACGCGCTCCAGTCTGCTACCAGAAGATATGGGTTCGGGAGCGGGTTTCGCAGACATAGATAATGATGGCGATCTTGATCTTTACATTGTAAATATTCCTGGACCTTTAGTGGTACAATCCTCGCAACCCGTTGCGGAGTCTAAGGAATCTAATCTGATATCTGAAAATGCTCTCTATCGGAACAACGGTGATGGCACTTTTACTGACATCACGCGTGCAGCGAAAGTTGGACATCGCGGATACGGTATGGGATGTGTCTTTGCAGATTACAATGGAGATGGCAACGTCGATCTCTATGTAACGAATTATGGCGAAAACGTGCTTTATCAGAACAATGGGAACGGCACATTTACTGATGTAACAAAGACTGCCGGGGTCGGTTGTCCGTTATGGAGTACTGGGGCTGCTTTCGCTGATTATGATGGTGATAACGATCTTGACCTTTATGTTTGTAACTACGTTACGTATGACTTGGAACAATTGGAACAAATGAAGGCAGAGTCCTTGCAATCTGGGAAACCGGTGCCCAGTGAGCTTAACCCACATGTTTTTCAACCGCAGGATAATGTCTTATACCGAAACAACGGTGATGGTACTTTTTCTGATGTGACAACCGAAGCAGGTGCCGCTGCACCTGGAGGTAGAAGTCTACAAGCCATCTTTAGCGACTTTGACCAGGACAACGATATGGACCTGTATGTAGCAAACGATACTTCTGAAAACCACGTCTATCGCAATGAGGGAAATGGAACTTTCACCGATGTCAGTGCCGAGTCATGGGCAGCTGATTTTCGTGGTTCCATGGGATTGACCGCAGGAGATTACGATGCTGATGGAGATATTGACCTCTTTATCAGTCATTGGGTTGATGAAGAAAACGCTCTTTATAGAAATCTGTTGAATGAAAACGATACAATCGCAACCGAAGTTGGGAAAGAGGTTAATCCAAAAATCCGAGATAAAAAACGCGTTCGATTTGTAGATGAATCCTACACATCCATGCTTGCTGAAGTGAGCATCAAACAGATTGGATGGGGCACTTCACTTTTTGACTACGATAACGATGGGGATTTGGATATCTTTGTGGCAAACGGGAGCACTTTCCAAAAACTTGACCAACCTGAGTCGCTTATTCCGCAAAACGATCAATTGTTTCGTAACGAGGGGGATGGCACTTTCAGTGATGTTAGTAAAAGCTCGGGGATTGCGATCCTTCCCACACGTGTCAGCCGTGGCGCAGCCTTCGGAGACTACGACAACGATGGCGATGTAGACATTTTCATCGTTAACAATTATGCAAAGCCAACTTTGCTGCGGAATAACGCAAACACTTTGAAGAATAGCAATAATTGGTTGCATGTTAAACTGGTAGGCACAAACGAAAACCGAAATGCCATCGGTGCGAAAATTCTACTCAAAACAGCAGAAACTACACAGGTCCGAGAAATTTACGCTGGAGATAGCTACATGTCCGCTAACAGTTTTATTGCTGAATTTGGGTTAGGAAAAGCATCACAGATTAAGATGCTACAGGTAATCTGGCCGAACGGTAAAACACAAACGTTTCAAGATGTATCGGTAAATCAACATATACAGATTATGCAGAAACCATAGATCGTGTTATGGTAAATTGCAATTTTCTTATTAGAAGGTTTGGTAAGTCCGATAGGTTATCCCAAACAGCTGTTATGAATATCAATACCTTCCCAAAATCCGCCTTGTTGACTGAATCCGAGATGGCACTGTTTGTTGACTACTATCAACTTACAATGGGGCAAGCAGATTTAAAAAAACAAAACAATTCTATCATTACCGCTAATTACTATGTCCGTAGAATTCCGCAGGGCGAATATCTGATTGCAGCAGGTCTTGAACAGGTTATCCACTACATCTTAAATCTGCACTTTACGGATGATATCCTCACCTGGTTAGCCAAACGCGGAGAATTGCACAAAGATTATCTGGAATCGTTGAAAAATTTCCGATTTGACGGTTCCATTTATGCTGTTCCTGAAGGCACCCCCGTTTTCCCTAACGAACCGATTATCAATGTGACTGGTAGATCCCGTGACGTTCAACTTTTTGAAACTTATCTGCTCTGCGTGATGAACTTTCAAACGTTGATTGCCTCAAAAGCTTCACGAATTGTTCACGCGGCAAAGGGAAAGCCAGTTTTCGATTTCGGTGCAAGACGCGCACACGGTAGAGATGCGGGTATCCTGGCTGCGCGTGCCTCATTTATCGGCGGTGCAAGCGGCACATCGCTTGTGCTTGCGGGGTGTTATTTCGATATCTCCTACGTCGGTACGATGGCACATAAATTTGTTATGGAACGACCAACAGAGGTCGATGCGTTCCGAGATTATGCTAACGTCTTCCCGCACAACACAACATTTCTAATTGATACCTACGATACGTTACGGGGGGCAAGAAATGCATGCATCGTTGCACATGAAATGGCAGCGCGCGGTGCCCGACTCAAAGCAGTAAGATTAGATAGCGGTGATCTTTTGACGCTCAGCAAGGAAGTTCGTAATATCCTTGATGCATCAGGACTTGATTATGTGCAGATTATCGCCAGCCATGATCTTGATGAATTTAAGATAGACAAATTACTTAAAGAAAGTGCGCCGATTGATGGTTTTGGAGTCGGCACACGTCTTGCGACTGGTGCTAACTTTAATTCTCGGACAGGTAAGGGGGGACCTTCCGCGCTCGGCGGTGTCTACAAATTAGTTGAACGCGACGGGATTCCCGTTGGTAAACAGACGCTTGATGAACCTGCCAAAGCCACTATCCCAGGAAGAAAACAGGTTTATCGGCAAACTGACGCAGATGGAAATTACTGTAAAGACTGTATAACGCTTTGGGATGAACCGATATCTGATGGAGAACCGCTCTTAATTTCCATTGTCAAAGACGGAGAATTGATGTATAATTTTCCAAATCTGACAGACATTCAGGAACGGACAAGGACAGAACTCGCGAAATTAGATGAATCTCATAAGGTTTTGACAGATGCTAAGCCGTATCCAGTTGAAATGCATTCAGGGTTGAGAACAGAATAGGAATAAAGATACGTAAGTCGTGATAAGAGACATGTCTGCTCTGATATACCAGGGAGGAAATGATGAATACTGTAACGGACTTTGCATTCAAGCAAAGAAAATATATGCCCACCTTTCCAAAAGCGATTGGAAAACCGACTATCTACATTGAAGGCTATCCGTGTGAGGACGATGAACCTATGGCCGCAACCGATTTTCACGCTGAACAGATTACTACGTTTTCTGATCAACTCAAACGATATTTTGCAATTAATGAACTGGTTCACATTGCCGTTGACAGTTTTATCTATTATAGTGAAGGGGATATTACAAAATGTGTCGCCCCTGATATCCACATTGTATTTGGTGTTGATAAATACCCACTACGTCGCAGTTTCTATACGTGGGCAGAAGGGGCAGTCCCCGTTGCTGTCTTTGAGTTTCTCTCAGAAGCGACATCGTATCAGGATCGGCATGAGAAAGTTGGTGTGTATCTGAACGATATAGGCGTTCAAGAATACTTTATTCATCAACCTGAAATGAAAAAGCCCGCAGAATTTCATGGGTGGCGGCGGCGTGCTTCTGGTGATATTGTTGAAATAGTGCCGGATGCGGCGGGTGGATTGTTCAGTGAAGCATTAAATCTCTGGTTTCGGTGGGAGGATCAACTTGATACGCACGTTAGACTTTTGCGCCCATCCCTGCCGGATGGCACACCGATTACAACCTCTACGGAAGAGGAACAATTGCGAATAGAAGCGGAGGAACGCGCCGAAGAAGCAGAGGAACGCGCCGAAGAAGCAGAGGAACGCGCCGAAGAAGCAGAGGAACGCGCCGAAGAAGCAGAGGAACGCGCCGAAGAAGCAGAGGAACGCGCCGAAGAAGCAGAACAGCTCGTAAAAGAAGAAGCGGAACGGCGGCAGACATTAGAAGCAGAGTTAGAACGGCTCCGGGCACAACTTCCCAACCGCTCTTAACTTCCGTTGTCAAGGACAAACATTGATGAGAGACATGCCTGCTCTGATAGGCAAGGGAGAAATGATGAATACCGTAACGGACTTTGCATTCAAGCAAAGAAAATATATGCCTGTTTTTCCAATAGCGAATGGGAAACCGACTATATACATAGAAGGTTATCCTTACGAGGACGAAGCACCGATGCCAGCGACTGCCAGCGACAATGGATGGCACGGTTTGCAGATAAACATATTTTATGACCAACTTTTTAGATATTTTAGGATTAATGATTACGTTCACATCGGTAACGATAACTTTATCTATTATGAAGAGGGTGACCTCACGAAGGTAGTTGCGCCTGATATTTTCGTTGTGTTTGGAGTTAAGAAGTATCCGTTGCGGCGTTCATTTTATACGTGGTCTGAAGGTGCAGTGCTGGTAGCCGTGTTTGAGTTTCTATCCGATGCGACAGCGGTTCAGGATCGGCATGAAAAGGTGCGCGTCTATCTGCAAGAGATGGGGGTTCAAGAGTTTTTTATTCATCAACCTGAGATGGATAAACCTGCGGAGTTTTTTGGGTGGCGGCGGTGTGCTTCTGGTGATATTGTTGAAATAGTGCCAGATGCGGCGGGTGGTTTGTTCAGTGAGGCACTGAAACTCTGGTTTCGGTGGGAGGAGCAACTTGATACGCACGTTAGGCTTTTGCGCCCGTCCCTGCCGGATGGCACGCCGATTACAACCTCTACGGAAGAGGAACAATTGCGAATAGAAGCAGAAGCACGCGCCGAAGAAGAAGCTGAACGAAGACAAGCGTTAGAAGCAGAGGTAGAACGTCTCCGTGCCCAACTTTCCAACCGCTCTTAATTCCCGTTGTCAAGGACAGAGAATTGATGTATAATTTCCAAATCTGACAGACATTCAGGCGCGAGCAAGGGCAGAACTCACAAGATTAAATGAATCTCATAAGATTTTGACAGATGCTGAACCTTATACGGTTGAAATACATCATGGATTAACAAAATTGTTTTGATTAGGGAGAAATCATGAAAACCATTTTATTTGTTTTACTAACAGTTATCTTTTTGTGTGCAATCGTTTCTCATGGCAACGCTTTTGAATACCATTGGGAAATAGATGAAACACCTGAAGGGCAGGAAAGTACTACCGTCGTTGAACCCATACAAGTAACGATACTTGATGAACAAATACAGTTATTACAAAGCACTGCAACTTATTTTTTACTTAAAAAGTATTCCGTCTATCCCGATTTATCATGGGATAAAGCGCACACTGACAGGTTGCTCAAGACTTTTGAATCTATACCGCAACTAACAAACGACCTTTATGGTGAACCTCCATTAGATAATATCTCTATATGGAAATTAATTGATCAACATATACAAAATGACATTAAGATAGAATACACTGATGGGAGACGTATCGTCACAATTTCTAAACATGCTTTTGTATATGCTAACCCGCTGTTAGCAGAAATAGAAGGTGTCCGAGGTAGATATTTTTCTAAACGTCTGCATCGTGCTGTTGTTAGATTTGTAACAGATAACGGGACTAATAGGTCAGCGATTAAACGTATATTACGCGATCGTTATGCAGTTAGCATTGATGTCCCCGACTACGTTGAGCTGACTCAATATACAACAAGCGAACATGCAGGACGTTTCTCAACCTTCAAAAACGAAGAACTAATAGCCCTGGTGTCAATGCTTGAAGAGTTTCCCAGTGGCATGCTTAAGACACCTGGACTCAAGTATCTTGTGCGTCGATTGGATGGCACACCACATCCACTTTATCCACAAGCACGTGCTGTTGCGTGGACAAGTGCTGGCTATATAGAATTTATGGAATCTGCGTTTAAGGGTCAAGGACTTGACTATATACACCGTTTAATTCTGCATGAAAAGGCACATTTTTTGTGGGCATATCTCTTTGACGAACAACTCAAACAGGATTGGATTGAACTGGGTGGTTGGTATGAAAATCCGGACGACGTTGATGGCTGGTCCACCACTAAACAGAACGAGTTTGTGTCTGCTTATGCACATGGGAAAAATCCTAATGAGGATATGGCAGAAAGTATCAGCTTTTACATTGTCCGACCTGACAAGTTGCGTTCACGGTCACCAGCAAAATACGAATTCATTCAAAACCGCATCATGCATGGTACTCACTATATATCCAAAATTCGGGAAGATTTGACTTTTGAAGTTTACAATCTCTACCCTGATTATGTATATCCTGGAAGGATCGTCCGGGTTAACGTTCGGGTAGATGGCGAACCTGAAGAAGATAAGGAAGTAACCATAGAGGTAGAGCTTCATAGTGAAAGCGATCATGATACGGTTCATGGCGGGCTTACCAGAATTTATAGTGGGAAAAATTCTTATATTGATGTTTATCTCTATCCTATCGATTCGAGTGGACAACAGGTTAATTCATCACACATTCTTTGCAGTAAGAAAGAAAAAATATCGAAATATGCTGCAAAAGGTTATTGGATTCCAGACCAAATAAGTATATGGGATGCCAATCAGAACAGCCGATACAATGGTATTTCGGACTTTGGATGGAGTCTATATATTGATAATCCTTTAGCTGACTGTGATCCGCCAGAATATGTTCCAAATTCGTTGAAACTTTCTTTACGAAAATCAACTGATGAAGAATCCGCAAGAGAAGGCGGTGAGCACCAAATAGTTACCGTTAAATGGTTAGTAAGAGAAGATAACAACCTACAACATGTTTTTGCCGCGTTAAATGATAATGTTCATGCAACATATTCCAGAGAGCTTTTCGAATACGGTCAAGATTTTGATCGGAGGGAAGATGGATTGATAGAAGTACAGGTAGACTTGGAAGTTCCTGATTATCACCAAAGCGGCACATACGCTGTCAATAGGATTGGAATGAGGGATATAGCTGGAAATCCTCAAGGTGTATATTTTACTGAGCCAAACTATGACAATTACCAGAAAGCCATTGATGAGTTACCCGTTACTATTGAGATTCATACGAAAAACCCTGATAGCACACCCCCTGTTCTTGATTTAGAAAATATTACCATCACTGCTGAACCAACTAACCCTGAAGAACCCAATGGCGAAACCAATGTTCATATTACATTCAGAGTAAAAGATGATATAAGCGGCTATTCGGGTTCAGAATTCTTTTTACGTGATCCACTCGGTGTAATGCATACTGCATGGCATTGGATTTCAAACACGGATTTTCATAGACTTTATTTTGAGGGAGATCCAACTGTTTATACGACTTATGAAAATAAAATTCTCTTGCCGGTTGGCAGTGCCCCTGGTACATGGGGTCTTGCTGAGATGACAGTGACAGATAAAGCACGTAACACGCTTCATGCAGATTTTACTGAAATCATCCGTTTTGAAGTGGATGATGGTACTGTCTATGCAAAATATGACATCAATGAGGACGGTGCGATCAACATCCTTGATCTCGTAATCATAGCATCGTTCGACGCGTCGAACGAGAGATCAGATGTCAACGGTGATGGCACAGTCAATATTTTAGATTTAGTGGTAGTTGCCAGTAACTTCGGTGAAGAAGACATCGCTGCACCTGCTACCAACAGTCCAACAGTCGCTCAAATCCAAAGTTGGCTTACACAAGCAATGCAAGCAAATGATGGTAGTCCTGCCTTCCGTAGAGGTATCCGTACATTACAGAACCTATTACTTTCACTGCGTCCGGAAACAACCACGTTGCTGCCGAACTATCCAAATCCGTTTAACCCAGAAACGTGGATACCGTATCATTTAGCAAATGCCAGCGATGTTCAGATTACAATTTATGATATGGGAGGTAGCATAGTCCGCACACTTTCGCTCGGACATCGTGCTGCTGGTTATTATACGGATAGAGATCGTGCGGCATATTGGGATGGTCGTAATGGTTTAGGGGAACGTACCGCAAGCGGTATCTATTTCTATCAACTGCAGGCAGATAATGATGTGTCGCAAATGCGAAAACTTGTAATAGTAAAGTAATTTTTGAATGAACATCATTGTTGCCATCCGCATAAAAATAAAGAGAAAACATTTTTATGAACAATCTGTATAAATATGCTGGATTGCCGCTTACACCGCTCATGGCACAAGAACTCATTTTAGAATTATTCGATGGACAGACCGCTGGAAAAGAGGAGATCGCAGGGACTGTTGAGGAAACACATCTTAATAGATTTCACTATCAACACACAGACACGCTGCCCTATTTTGTGCAGTTAGGTATAAAGTCTGCCCCTTTTTGTGCAGTTTTCTTAGGCATTCACAAGCAGTCCATCAGCTGTGTAGATTGCCTAAAAAAAGATTCACAAATTAAGTCTGATTTATGGTAAAATATTAAAATTATAATTTTGGAGGTACTTCTCATGACACAACAAAACAGTCCAGCACAACAAAACAATCCAGAACAAAACCTTGAAGCGATAACCCTGCTCGAGAGGTTTCAGAATCCCATACTGCTGGTAACTTATGATGGCATCAAAAAGGTAGAGATCACGGAAATAGAGAAATATGAGATCCACACATCTACGGGTACGTTCAACAAAATAGATGTTCTCTTCTCTCTGATGCCAGAGTCCGCAGAAAACTTAGGGGACGCTTTGCGGATGAACAAAGAAGTTGAAGAGCAAAAGCTCCGAACCGATAAAGATCCGCAAAAACGACCAAAAATCATCGGGAGACGTCCCATGAGCAAGTTGGCACAGAAAAACGTCAAGGTGACATTCCGAAACGGACACATCCTTTACGGCATACCGATAGAATATACGGAATATAACTTTACAATGAATGTAAATAACCAGATGGTGCTTGCCTATAGGCACGGTGTCTATCAGTATGAGATCGCCAAGCTGAAAAAGAGTAGCGCAGCAGATACCCAAAAATAGGACTGGACTTACGCATTCCCCCTTGATAAGGGGACAGGGGGGTTAAATAATCCGGTATTTTACTGTTTTTAGTCTTTTTAACCCCCTAAATCCCCCTTATCAAGGGGACTTTAAGAGAAAATGCGTAAGACCTGATATATTTCAGATTGGCACAGAATTTGCTTCTATTTAAAGTGAATTAGACTAAACCCGTAGGTTGGGTTGAACAAACACCTATTTTGGGTGTTGCGTTTCGCAAACTCAACCCAACCTACACACTGTTTTTTTTAAATTCAACCAAAGGAGGTGTCCAGTGGAAACCGAACAGAAATATCGCATTGCACCACCCGGATTCACATCGGAACAGTGGGAAATGTTCAACGAAGACGGTATCATCTTCATTGAAGACGCTATCTCCGATGAAGCCATTGGCACCTATATTAAGGCAATAGATCGCGTTGCTGCGACCAATCCGAAATGGACACCAGGTGGATTTCTCCACATGGAGAACATTGTTGAACGCGACCCCGTTTTTTCAAGCTTGATTGATCATGAGCGACATGTAGGTTATGCCTACGACCTCTTCGGGGAACTCCTCAAACTGCATCAGAGCCAATTTTTCCTGCGCCCGCCCGGTGGTAAACAGTACAATCAGTGGCACCCGGATGGGGCGCGTGCGCTGCCCTACGGCGTGTTTTCACCGAAATTGCCGCTGCAAATTAAAATTGGGTATTGGTTAACAGACCTACCGCATGAGAAAATGGGCAATCTCGTTGTATTACCGGGAAGCCATCGGCATCAATATATGGATGGGTATGACACACACAAGAGTATTCCGGGAGAGATGGTTGTCTGTCCCCGTAAAGGCACAATGACGGTGATGCACTCCAGCATTTGGCATCGTGTGGAGCCAAACGAAAGCGATATAGTACGCTACAACATTTTCGTTGCGTATTGCCCATCGTGGGTTACTCCTGCGGATCGATTCCATTCCTCACCAGAGTGGTTAGAAACACTCAACCGCGAACAACGTATCATCATGCGGAGTTATGGTCACGCCTATCACAACGCCAAACCTCCTGCGTCCGAATTTCCACTCTTTTTAAACCGTGAAACTGGTACTGATACAGACGCTGCGAAGTATTTGGATCATGTCCAGCTGCACAGACGAAAACGACAGACAATGCACGAACAACTTGCATCCTCGGTTTAAAAAATCTTATGAGAGGTCCAATTTGAAGAAATTCAACAAACTGCTTAGATTGATGTCACTCGCAGCCGATCTTACGTTAGATGTCATAGTGTTGATAAGTGGTGTTTGGGTTGCCCTAATACCAGCAGGGTTGTTTATCTTTTTCCACACCAGAGCCTGGCGTGACACAGATGCCACATTACCATTATTTGAACGTTTTAATGAGACGATCAGAGCAACGTTTTGGGAAAACATTGCCGTTTTGGCATTAGTAATCGTGCTGCGGAATATTACGTATTGGGTGATCAAATATTATAAAGAAAAGGAATCAGAATAAGGCATATATTGGTGAGAAGAGCAACAAGTAAGTTTTCAAGCGTTGCCGGTACAAATTGAAACAGGTCAAATATGAACACGCTATTCCTCAAAGACATGCGGTATCGTCAAGCACGAGTTGTGCTAACCGCACTCGGCATTACTGTGCTGATTTCATTGATTCTGCTATTAGGTGGTATTATGAACGGCATGCGCATACAAGCGCAGCAATACGTAAAATCCACTGGTGCGGACATCTGGATTTCTGCTGAAGGGTCTGGCGGTGCCTTCATCGGGTTTTCGCTTCTGATTGAGGAAAATATGGCACCTTTGACTGCTGCACAAGATTTTGTAACTGGTTCTGTGTCGCCTCTTATCTTCGCACAAGCGCAACCTAAAATCCAGGGTAAATCTACAAAGGCTATTGTTGTCGGTTATATGACGGGCAAGCTTGGTGGTCCCAAACATGTTGTTGAAGGCAAAATGTTCAAATCAAGTGAGTTTGAGGACTATCGCCCTGAAGACCCTGTCCCCAATGAAGTAATTGTTGATGAAAAGATAGGGCTTGAAATTGGTCAACAGATTACGATCGGCACTGAAACAGTTAAGGTTGTAGGAAAGACAAAAAGTTTGATGTTTGTTTTAGATACGCCGCTCCTTTTTATGGATATCCGCGTCGCCCAGAAAGTACTACTTGGCAACTATCCGCGCGTCAATATGATGATTGCCAAATCCAAACCAATTGTCCGAGTAGGTGTGAATGGACAAGCAGAAGAGATTGAACAGCCAGAAAAGGTTGCTGCCAATTTAGATGCCTCAGATGCTATTGAAGCGCGGACTGTAGAACAGACGCTCAAAGACATTATCGGATATTATGTAGACGAACCGATGAAAGCGGTGCAGTTTTTGCGAGTCATGTTATGGTTAGCTGCAGGATTGCTTGTTGGGATGATTACTTATGTGACGATGCTCGAAAAGACGCAGGAAATTGGTGTCCTAAAAGCCATCGGTGCTTCCAACAACTATGTCATGGCACTGCTACTAAAACAGGTCGCCCTCATTTCAGTTATCGGGGTTGTTATAGGGTTTTGTTTATCCTACCTATTTGCAGCTGCTGCCCCTATCTTCGTAGCGATTAATTTAGTTGAATCGATCATTGTTGCCGGCATCAGTTTTATTGTGTGTTGTGGCAGCGGGTATTTCGCAGCGCGCAAGGCAATTATGGTTGATCCGATGATAGCGTTCCGAGGTGAAATTGATAGTGCACCGACGCGAAATGTATATATCCCATCTGGAGTTTTAGCTGGCAATGGTGATGGTGGTGCATAAAGCGTCCTTACTAAAGGAAAACTAATATGGCAACTATCGTAGAAGGAATCGGTTTAACAAAACGTTTTGGTATCGGTGATGCTGCTGTCATCGCTATCGATTCAGTTGATATCCGAATCGAAGAGCAAGAATTGGTGATGATTATGGGAGACAGCGGTTGCGGTAAAACAACACTGATTAGTCTACTCGGATGTATTTTAACACCAGATGCAGGGGAACTCCGAATTGATGGTGAAGCAATCAATTTGGAAAACGGAGACTTAAGCGTCATTCGCCGAGAAAAGATTGGGTTTGTTTTTCAGATGTTTCATCTTTTGCCGTATCTCACCGCCCTTGAAAACGTTATGATTGCCATGGATATTGCCAAGACAAAGGCTTTCGAAGCAGAAAACCGAGCAATAGAGCTGCTAACACGAGTCGGCTTAAGTGAACGCCTACACCATCGTCCTGCGCAGCTGTCCGGGGGGGAAAAACAACGCGTCTCTTTTGCGCGAGCACTCGCGAACCGACCCAAAATCATTTTCGCTGATGAACCAACTGCCAACTTAGACAGCCGCCAAAGTGACAACTTGATGCACCTGATTCAAGAACTGCGACAGGAACACCAAACCACCATTGCAATTGTGACCCATCACGAAGGGTTAAAAGAAAATGCGGATCGCGTTATCCACATGAAAGATGGAAGGATAATTGCATCTTGAGAGATAATTCTGTCCTAAAAGTCCTTTATAACGGCATTTTCGCTACAGTGATTTTAATACTAACAATCGTTTCCCCGACTTCCGCCCAGGAACGATTAACACCGATGGCAGAGCAAAGCTTCCTTACAAGCGGGTTTTATGGTGGCGGGCTAACATTCATCAACGGTGATGCTTATGTGCGTATTCAACTTCAACCAGAGATTCCACTTGGAAAGATCGGTATCGGTTTTGACTTTGTTTTGCTTTACAATCCTTATGCAGAAAATACCGAAGATCAATTCCTTGCTGAGGATGGCGAAACATGGGATAGCGCAAGCACGTGGCTGCGGCTGATTCGTTACATCAGTTATGGTGATCCTTACGATCCTTTCTACTGCCGCCTTGGCGAGTTCGATTATCTGACAATTGGACACGGATCCATTATGTCCGGCTATTCTAATCACGATCGACGCGGGCTGCACCTGAACCTCAGAAAATCTGATAACCGGTCCGGTGTTGAAACGATGGTGAATGACCTTGGGCATCCAACAATTTTTGGCGGACGTGGATTTTTTCGCCCGTTTCAACGCCCAAAAAGTAACACCTTGCTGACGCGATTTGAACTCGGCGCTACCTATCTGACCGATATCGACCCAGATACCGAGAAAGAAGGCGAAGAACCTTTGGACGCGGTCGGTTTTGATGTAGGATTCCCGATTATTGAGCGAAGTTCTTTTCGGCTCGATCTATATGACGATTTCGTTATGCTTAATCCGCCCCCTAATCCAAAAAATTTTGCGTTAGAGCCTATAGCAGCTAAAGAAAAATCTGAATCACATTCAGAAAACTCCGTAACAGAATTGGGATGGGGTAACGCTGTTGGCATTGGCTTCGCTGCTACCAAAGTCATTTTCAAATTTGAGTACCGCATCTTTAGTGATGGCTATATCCCCGCCGTGTTTGATTATACCTACGAAACAGGGGTGCCAGAATTTTGGGGATACGAGACAAGCAGTGCAGCGAGACGCGGATTTTTCACGCAACTTATTTGGCAACCAATGCCGCAGCTCCATTTCTTAGGGGCTTATGAGACCTACGACAACAACACCTCCAAAATCTATCTTGGCATTAAAGAATCTGGATTAGTTCCGCGCCTCACGTTTCGGGCATTCTACACAAAACGAAATATTGGGGAAGATGGCGAAACTAACTTTTTCACGGATCTGTTTGACCTTGATAAAAAGTCAGCACTCACGCTCGAAATCCGTTATGCAATTTTACCTCCTGTTCAAACGATCTTCATTAAAGAGTACCGATTCCGGCGTGTCCAAACGGATGAAGGAATCTCCCAATTCGAACCTATCCATAAAACTTCGATCATGGTAGGTGTAAACACAGATTTTTAGTGCTTTATGGAACAAACAGAAGCAAAAGACGTTGCAGAATTTACAAAACAACGTCCTGAATTAAAAGGCATTTCAAAGTGGATTTTTGAGATTAGCGCGGTTTTTTTCGTTGGTTTCTACATCTATAGTGCAGGTTTCGGCACCGCTGCCGAACAATACCATCTCGGTTTATACTTACTCCTCACATTTGCCCTAATCGGCATCCTCTATAAATTCTATCAAAGTTCTCCTATCTCACGTCCCTCTATTTTTGATATGTTGCTGGTATGCCTCAGCGTTTGCGCAATCGGCTATTGGATTATAGATTATCCGAATATTGTAAATCGCGCAGGCGCATATACATCTTTAGATATTGTGATGGGAGCAATAGGACTTATCGTTAGTTTTGAGGTGAGCAGGCGCACAGTTGGGTGGGGATTGCCTATCATCGCGGCAGTTGGTATCCTATACGCATTGTTTGGTCGTGTAATGCCGGAAACTATTGCACACCAAGGTTTTTCGTTTAGACGGATTATCGAACACTGCTTTTTTGGACAAGATGGAATTTTCGGCATTATGGCAAACGTAATGGCAACTTATGTGATTCTTTTTATCTTTTTCGGTGCGTTTTTAGAGAAATCTGGTGTAGGACAATTCTTTATTAACTTACCGATGTCACTTACAGGGAAGTCAATTGGCGGTGCTGCCAAAGTGTCTGTTGTCACCTCTGGTTTCTTTGGTTCTGTTGCGGGGAGTGCTATTGCAAACACTGTTACAACTGGTGCCTTTACTATTCCGTTGATGAAACGCACCGGTTTTCGTCCGCACATCGCGGGTGCGGTTGAAGCATCAGCGTCTGTCGGCGGTCAGTTCCTACCACCGGTCATGGGAGCGGGTGCGTTCTTGATAGCAGAACGGACAGGTGTGTCGTATAGTAAAATCGCTCTCATATCAATCGTGCCAGCAGCTCTCTATTTTTTATCTGTATGGGTCATGGTGCATTTTGAAGCGAAAAAAGAGGGACTTGAACCGATACCTGAGGCAGAAATACCGAAACTTCGGACACTTCTTAAAACGGGTTGGTACTACTTGTTACCGTTGATTACTCTCATTCTATCTCTTATGAGAGGTTATTCTGCTTACAAATCAGCGTTTTTCTCAATTCTCGTCACGATAATAGTAAGTTATTTTCGTCAGGAAACACGGTTGACACCGAAACGTATTTGGGAAGCGATGGTCACAGGGGCAAAAAATTCTCTCGCTATCGGTGGTGCAGTTGGCACTATAGGTATTATTGTTGCTGTCATCGATCTGACAGGTTTAGGCAGGATATTTCCAGATTTAGTGCTATTAGTGGCAGGCAATAATAGAGCAATTGCAGTATTGCTGCTTGCAGCTGCTTCTTTAGTCTTAGGAATGGGGATTCCCGTTACCGCTGCTTACTTGATTACCTCAGCACTCGCTGTACCGATTCTTACCAATGATGAGATGGGCATCCCGATCATTGCTGCTCACTTGATTATCTTCTGGCTCAGCCAAGATTCCAATATTACACCGCCAGTTGCGTTAGGGGCTTATGCTGGCGCAGCTATCGCTCGGGCAGACCCGTGGAAAACAGGGTGGGCATGTTTTAAGTTCGCCAAACTTTTATACATCATGCCGCTCCTATTCGCGTATACACATATCCTGTTTTCAGGGACGCTACTTCAAAATATCATGGCTGTTGTAACAGCATTAGTTGGCACTGTTATCTTTTCTATTTTGACGATGGGGTACTTTATGCGAAAAACGCGTTGGTATGAATCGATTTTACTCGCGTTTGCAGCGTTTCTCGCCTACACAAATAATATCTGGACGTTCATTCCAGCAATAGTTCTCTTTGCCTCTGTGTTCATAGTGCAGAAGCGCACTGCATCGTAGATTTAGTTTTAAGGTGTGTCAACAATCTCTTGAAGTCGTTTCAAAATGTTATCTGCTGCACCGCGAGATATATCTTCATTGAATTCATCAACAGTCTTTTCCGCTCTATATAAATTACCCAAATAATACCGTTGAAAAATAAAGTACGTCCACGATACTGCATCTACGTAATGTCTATCCAAAACGCTCTCAACTGCAACATAGCCGAAAACACCGTTTAGCACGAGTGCGTTTAATCCCCCGCGCCAATTGCCTGCATAAACCTGCCCTGCCCCTGGCAGGATTGCGGATAGCACTTTTGCAACTCCGGTAGATTTACGCGGAAGATTAGCTGCTTTGTCAAACAGTTTATCAAGCATTTCATCTGTAGTGTAATTTTGCAGTACCTCACGTGCTTCTTCCCATTGAAACTGATAAATATATGCAATAGCTTGCAAGAAAAGGGCGCGTTGATACAGAGGCCCAGATGGCATGCGGATTGTTACTCTTATTAGTTCAAATCGGGCAAGATCGTAGTTCTGTGAGGCGATAAGGGTTACTGCAAGTTCAAGCTGGCATTCCGATTTTTCTTCTTCGCTCAGAGCGTATAACACAGCATTCCGCATGGCTAAAATTGCTTCTTCCCATAATCCTTGTGATCTATAAGCGAGTCCAATTTTAAGGTGCACCGCTGCTGCACGCGTATCATCTGGATGAAAAAACAGAAAACGTTTGTATTCTGTAATGGCAGCATCATAATTTCCTAATTTAGAAAAGTGGTCACCGAAGGCAAGAAGATTCTCTCCTGCAATTGAAGTGAAATGGCAGAAAAATGAGAGAATTAGAATGAAGATAAATAATGTGACACGTTTCAAATTCATTGGAAATCTAAATGGTTTTGGAACTTGGAGGTTACGGATATTTCGTATATGTCTTATTCAGTTTAACACTTTTAGTTTTATTTTGCAATTCTGTTTTCTAATTGGGTGTGTCCATATTTTGGCAAAAATTTGGGCTAAGGTGCGTTGTCTGAGACGTTCCTATTTTTGCATGTGTGTCTGAATCGCGGAGGACGCTAAATCGACGGTATGAATCATGGAACATGCCATACGGGGAATGCCTAAATGGCATTCATACCGTTGATTTGGTGCATGCTGCTTTAGGCATTCCCCAGAGGACGCGGATAGGGGCAAGATAAGTTTCTTTTTAAGAGATTTGGGCAACTTTGAATAGGAATTTGGGAGTCCCAAATGCAATAATCCGTGCCAATCCGTGATTCAGACACACATCCAAAAAACTTTACACACCCGAATCGTGAGTAGAAAATGAAATCAATCAGGTGAAAATACCTTAAAATTCCACAATTTTCTAAAAAAATCTATATTTATTATAAAAAATTAAAATATTTTTTACTTATAGTAATCTTTTTAGTCTTTTTCTACGTCATGTAACGTAAAAATAGGATATTCTAATGTGAAATTATAAATATCCTAATGTGAAGTGAGGATCAAAATGTTATCTTTTCCCTCAGATACTATCTTGCTAAAACAAATTCAAAACGGCTATTTTGATGCTGTTGGTGTGCTGATTAGCAAACATGAACGGTTGTTACGGACAATCATCCGAAACGAAGTTCGCAATCCTGAAGTAGTTGACGATGTGTATAGTGAAACTTGTCTCGCTATTGTGCGTCGGTTTCGCAACCAGGGTACTGTAGACATCGGCACTGTTAGCAAATGGCTGAAGCAAGTTGCTCGCAGCAAATGCCAAGACCATTGGCGAAATGAAGAAAAACGTCAAGAACTAATGGAATTTGCTCAAAAACAGCATGCAGCTGCCTTAGAACGAGAATCGCTTAGAGGGTTACGTCAGAACGAGGTATTTGAGGTAATTGATGAGATGAGTTCCATTTACAAAGATGTCGTTGAATTGTGGGTGAAAGGATGGACTTCTACTGAGATTGGTGAGAAGTTAGGCATCCCTGAAAGCACGGTGAAGTCTCGGAAACGTACTATTATCAAAAAGGTGCGTGAGCATTTCGGTTCGTCTCTATCATAGGAATAACAACAGTGATAGCCCATTTCAACGATGTGTTTTTTGTTTACACAACAACAGGAGACGTGCTAAAATATAGTACATCTCCTTCAAATCACATATCAATATTGGATTGATAGTGAAAAAACCAACGTCCCAGACGTTGATGTTAAATATCGGCACCTGTTTAGGGTGCTAAAGGAGAATTACAATGTTTCGTAAGAATTTCACGACAATCGCGATTGCAGCGGTAATCGCTTCTTTATTACTTATAGGTATCTATAGCAGTCAGGCGGATGAGATCACATCTCTGTCCGCCAGTGCCTATACAGATTATGGCAGCGGTGGGGACATCTGGGCATCTTTATCGGCTGATGCGGACATCCTCTACATCGATTGGTCCGCGAAACAGACCTATCCAGCAGATGAGGCAGATAAAGACTGGGTACATGTCCGCAGCAGTATGTACTCGAAAGGGACGAGAAGTGTTTCTTTTGAACACCTGGGTACGTTAGACGGTTCCCTGAAAATCGCCGAGTATAGTTTTAAGGCAAAGGTGTGGTTTTGGGATGCGGAGAAAGAGCCTGACACCGAAACGAGTACGTTCAGTATCAGTAAAACTCTGTCCACATCGGTACCGAGAGAGACCCAAAAGTACCCACACGTTCCGGGGTATGCGGACCTATCGGGTCAATATTATAGCGGCGGTGATATAGTGATGTCGTGTTCCGTTTATGCGTACAGTCGAAGTGAGAAGAAAATCCAGTCGGCTCAATCCATTTTCAATCATGCGTTGAATCGCACGCCTGGGGGAGCCAAAACGAAGATACGCGAAGAACCGAAGGACGAAAATGGAGTCCACGTTTGGAAAGAGATCCGCAAGAATGATCCCGAAAGGGATTCCAGTTATTCAGACTCAGACTCCGGGGAAATGACACACTTTGGTGTGGGCCCCTTCAGAGAGAATGAGAGTGCCTCCTCGAGTGTGTATGTGAGATTGAGCGTCGGTGGATTCGATGGGACAGACGAGTACTACATCCAAAATAGTGAGAATTTTGATATCAACGATAATGAGTAGGATGTCCCGTTCTGATTAACTGAAGCAGCTCTGTTAAAGGGGCTGCTTCTAACCCCCGCAAGCGGGGGAGAAGAGAACCCCCCTGCCCCCCTTATCAAGGGGGAGATGGAGAAGAGCTCCCGCAAGCGGGGCTAAGATATAAAAAAACAGAGGAGGACTCGATGCAGTTTTGGAAACGGATATGTCTACTTTTAATTGTGTTGTTCTGTCCGATAGGGGTGCATGCGAAGATCGTTTTTCTGTACACCCCCACCCCCTTTGGTAAAGAGAGAGCCATTTACGTGATGGACGACAACGGTCGCAACAAGACACGTGTTTTTGAGGGAAAACCCTATCAGTGGAACACGCAGTGGACTCCCACGGGACAGATATTTTTTAGCATTTTGAATACGATGCACCGGATAAATCCGGATGGCACCGGTCTTGAGGAACTCGCGGACCTTCATGACGAGGGGGGGTTCCGTTCTTTAGCCCTTTCGCCCGATGGAAAAAAGGTTGTGTTTGACCGGGTGGAACGTATTGATGGGAAACTCGTCGGGAGTGTGCATGTGTTAGAGATCGGAACCGGTCAGATCCGCAAGATAGCGGATGATACATTTTTTGCGGGGGTGGATTGGTCTCCGGATGGGAGACAGATTGTGTATCCAACGTCGCTGGGTTTAAACGATGGGACTGGTGGGAATAGTCTCTGGGTGATGAACGCGGATGGGCGCAAGAAACGGGAAATCGTCTCGCCCCCACCAGCGGGGGGTGTGAATATCTCGCTGTGGGAGCCGCACTGGTCGCCCGATAGTCAACGGATCGTGTATACACAAGAAGATTGGGTGTGGGAGCCACATGAGAAGGGTCTCGCTTTTATCCGGAAAGGGTATTCCATTGTGATTTGTGATAAAAACGGCAAAACGATCCGACGGTTAGATGTGCCGAAAAACTTAAGGGCTGCGGGTTTTGCGTGGATGGATGGCGGAAAATCTATTGTTTTCAACGGACGGGAGAAGTTATTGAATAAATTGTGGCCGAAAGGGAAAGAATACCCACCGCTGAATATCTATAAGTATGATCTCAGGACAGATGAGCTGGTGCCGCTCACCAACCATCCGGGCGATGCCAATTGTATAGATTGGATCCGTGATGATGTGTTGCCTGTTGACCCACGCGGTAAAAAAAAAGTGATGTGGGGAGCGATTAAGGAGTAAAGTCGTCCGCTGTGAACATCAAAGCATCACAGGTTATGTATTATACCCAAGTTGCCACTTATGTAGCACAAACTGTATGAAGATTAAGAAAATAAATGGGTAATATGGCGAGGTTAGGAAACCTCGCCAGCAGTGAGATATCCGTGCCTTGTGTGGATGGAAAATTACCGAATTAATAAATTAATCTTCATTTAGTTTGTGTATATTAGTCCGTAAACTGACAGTTTGCTCTACAATATTTCACCAATAACGAACTGCTCTCTATTAAAAATGACGTTTGTGTGTCTAAAATCTTATAGGTAGCAACTCGGGTTATTATACAGAAGAGTGTGTAGTCTGGTCGTTTTAGAGAATCAGAATTTACACCACTAAAAAATTTTGCCCTATCCACAAGCAGCTTCAAAAACACGTAGATGATTTCCACCCAACACTTTCTGAATTGCCGCATCCGAATAGCCGCGTTCACTCAAACCTTCCGTAATTCTGGGAAATTCGGTTGCATCTTTGAGAATATCCCCACCGCCATCAAAATCTGAACCGATTCCAACATGGTCAAGTCCTGCCACGTCAATTGCATACTCAATATGATTAAGTAATTGGGCAAAGGGCGGACTTTTTTGCCAACCGTCCTCCGCGATAAAGCCCGGCACGAAGGTTATTCCCACCACACCATCATTCACTGAAATCGCTTTGAGTTGTTCATTGGTTAAGTTCCGAGAATGGTTGCACAATGTCTTGCAATTGCTATGGGAAGCGATAACAGGTGCATCCGAAATATCCAGCACATCCCAAAACCCGCGTTCACTTATGTGCGATACATCAACGAGCATTCCGAGCCTGTTCATCTCTTTTACTAATTGGATCCCGAATTTTGTCAAACCTCCACCAGTTTCACCTTCATCATTCCCTGTTGATGCCCACGTATTCGGATTATGCGTTAATCCTATTGAGCGGACACCGAGGCAGTAAAGCGAGCGGAGTATATTCAAACTGCGTTCTACACCTTCACTGTTTTCAATAGCAAGTACAGCAGCGAGTTTGCCTTCAGCTTTAGCTACTTGAATATCTGCTGCTTTCCGAACAATGCAGATGTCAGGAGCATTGGCTGCTACTTCTGCGTCAAACCATCCAAAAGCGTCTAATGCATAAGAGAGATGATTTTTCCAAGCACGCGTCACATCAACAGCAAAGAACGCCACATCAATCCCGCCCTGCCGCATCTTTGGAATGTTAAGTTGAATGCCGATGGCATCCTCTTCAGGTGGAACCCGCCCGCGTAGATAAGCGATAGTGCCACTATGCTGATCAGGGTTTTTAGTATGTTCATCTGCAAGACTAACGTTCCCGCGACGGATATGTGCAACGATGGCATCGTTATGGGAATCAATCACGAGAGACTGCGTATGTAAATCAAGAATAGGGGTAGATACTGACATTCACCTGTTCCTTATTTTAATATGGCATTTGATGATTGCGCTACTCAAATTTGACAATTTGAAACAAAATTACTTAATTATCGTTAATAATATACAAGATAAAGGGCTTGATTCGATGAACTTTATAGCAAAAACAGACATCGGTGCTCTTCGAGAACGAAACGAAGATTCATATTTTTTTGACGATGAGAATCGGTTATTCGCAATTGCAGACGGTATGAGTGGGCATGCTCGGGGTGATATTGCGAGTCAGCTGACGCTGCAAGTCTTTGAGGAATGGGCAGCAGAAACGCCTAATCTTGCAAGTGATTTGGGCCCCATCAAAAGACTTGATATTTTAGAAAAACTCGCCACTGATGCGAATCGACGTGTCTACGCCATGGGGCAAGACTCATATCAATATCACAGGATGGGCACAACCCTTACAGCCGGGTTTGTTATGCCGAGTTATTTGGCTTACGTCCACGTCGGTGATAGCCGGTTATATGTTCTCCACAACGACGTTCTTACACAAATTACCACAGACGATTCATTAGTCCAGCAAATGATTGAGAAAGGTGAGATCACACCTGAAGAAGGTCGTGTCCATGCGAAGCGGAACATCATTACGCAAGCTATCGGTTTAGCCGAAGAGGTATCACTTACTACAGATGTGTGCCCACTTTCCGCCGGTGACATCATCCTTGCTTGTACTGATGGCTTGCATGATCTAATTACCGACGATACCGAAACCCGCAATATTATCTCTTCAGCGCCTACGCTTGAAGCGGCAAGCGAAAACCTCATTAGTAAAGCACTCGCCTACGGTGGCACGGATAACGTCACCGTCCTCCTTACTACTGTCGATTAGTTACACTCACGTGAGCTCGGTCCAAGTCTTTGTCCCGCAAACTGTTAGTAAATCAACGGTATGAATCATGGCGAATGCTGGACGCGCATTCGTCTTTAGGCATTCCCCGTGTTCCACAGATGCACAAACTAACAGTTTGTGCTACATAACCTGGAAAACTCTCTTTCCTTAGGTTTGGTTCTCTCGATCATTTGGAACAAGTCCTAACACCAATTCATCCGCATCATATTCTTGCTGTTCATCTAATAAAGGAATCTCATCTATTTCTGGTAGTTCCACATGCGGCGCTTCTGCCCATAAACGCTCCAAGCTATAGTAGGAACGCCTCTCATCTAAAAAGATGTGTACGACGAAATCAACATAATCTAACAGAATCCAATCTGCTTTTTTAGCCCCTTCCCGGTGCCACGGTTGCTGATTCCAGTTTTTTTCAAGTTCCTCTAAGATCGCCTCTGAAATACCTTCAACTTGTACATCGGAGATACCGCTGAAAATAGCGAAATAGTCGGTAAAACAATCTAATTCGCGAAGATCGAGAACGACAGGATTTTGTGCGCGTCTACTCACAGCCGCTGATGCAGCGGCTTTTACTATTTCTAATGTCTTATTTGTTTCCATCAGATGGGTCTCCTAATAAAATGAGGCGTTGTAGCATAACCTGTTAGGTTGTGCCGTTTTTTTGCGAAAAATAACAGAGAACGCTGTGGGTGAAACTTTTTCAAACTCACGTTAAGAAATAATATTCACCAACGTACTATTATAGGCAAGGATAGTGTTCGGATGGATCACCCATCCTTTTTGAAGGAGATAATCAATTTTATAACGAGCAACATTGTGGACTGCCTGATCTAACTCTGTTTCTGCCAATGCTCTTACCTGTGCAGCTTCTTTGTACTCTCGTGTTGGCTCAGCAAAATCTGCAACATATATCAATTTTGCTGTTAATCCCATTGATGCATTGCCCGTTGTGTGATTTCGGATCGCCTCAAGAATCTCCAAATCGGTTATGTCGAATAATTCAATTGCGTACTTTACGCCGACGATCGCGTGTAATAACGCTGGCATTATCTTCTCAATCGGGTCAAGTTCTATTTCACAGCATGCCGCCGCGCTATACAGCTGATCGTCACTCATCCATTTTACAACATCATGCAACAGCGCTGCTAAATTTGTTTTCCACACATTGGCGTTATGACATCGTGCTAATGCTACTGCTGTTTCCTGAACGGAAAGAACGTGAGTATAACGTTCCGGGACAAGTTTTTCCGAAAGATAACGCTGAATTTCTATCGATTTTGGGTGTTCTCTGAGTTCTTGTAATGTAGAAAACGGTGATTCTAAATTTTTGTTTATTGAAAAAGATTCACTCGATGTCATGTTTATCTTCTTTTTTATTGCTCCCTATTCGGACAAAACCTAATAGAATTTGCCAAATTAGATAACATCCGACTATTCAGTTTCTACCTCATCACCAAGTAACCTTGCAAGTGTTTCTTTCTGAAATTCGGTAAGGTCCTGAAATTCGGTGAGAATTTTACGTTCTATTTCTGTTAGTTTTTCTGTTTTGGGTAGTGGTGTGCTAATACAATATTCCTCATTGAGCCATTTCCCTAAATCAATTGACTTACAACGTTTGCTACAAAACGGAAAATTTGGGGGTAAAGGTTCACCTTTTATATATATAAATTCATAAGTAGTTTTGCAGAGACTACATTTCAGTTCCATATTAACTCCTTTCAACTCATTGGCCTGTAGCGGCAGAATTTCGCCCTACTTATCGCTAACAACTCACACGATGCCAATATCTAATAACATCTTATCGGTATAACCGATGTTGATTAATATAAGTGACGACTGATTCAGGAACAAGGTAACGGATGGAAATGTTGTTCCGAACACGTTCACGGATCTCGGTTGCCGATATATCAGATCCGGTTATCCGAAATGTCACAACACGATTGCGAATTTCGAGAGGCACACTATCTAATTTGTAATTGGGCCGTGTTGTAACGATCATAGTACACTGTGCCAAGACATCGTTAAAATCTTTCCAAATTTTATACTCAATTAACGAATCCGCGCCTATAATCCATGCAAGTTCTGTCTCTTTTCCATAAATACGTTGCAAAGCTTTTATTGTCTGAATTGTATATGAGGGACCGGCGCGCTCTAACTCAATTCGAGATACCTCAAAATATGGATTATCTGCTGTTGCCAACAATACCATCTGGTATCTATGTTCAGCGGAAACCAGATCAGGTAGTGATTTATGGGGCGGGCGTGCAGCGGGAACAAATAAGATTTTGTCGTAACCTAAGCCCTCACGCACCTGCTCGGCACTCAGCAAATGCGCGTAATGGATCGGGTTAAAAGTTCCTCCCATGATAGCGACTTTCATCTGCTTCTTTTTCGCCTGAAGATCAAGAAGATGTATAAACTATCTTCACAATTGTAGATTAGGATGTGTCTTGAAGTAGGCACACTTGAACAGATATATCCGATATGAAACCAATTTCTCTCATATTTAATTATACCCATATTTATTATATAAATCAAGCAAATTCTTAAGTGCACAGAATTATAACACATTCGTTTTTTCTGATATTCTACAATTCATCATAAAACATTAAAAAATTGGCACAATTCTTGCTACTATAGTTATGAGGTAACCTTAAATGTCGGAAACGCATATCCCAGTTTTACGCAATGAAGTGCTCGATTTTCTCAAACCGAAACCGGAAGGCATTTACGTAGATGCTACAATCGGATTAGGAGGACACAGTCTCAGCATTTTAAAAGAATCACATCCTACGGGTAAAGTGATCGGAATTGACATGGATGGGAACGCGCTCGTTATCGCTCAAAAAAGGTTACAAACTTTTAAAGAACGGTTTACTTTAATTCAGGGGAATTTTGCGCAACTTCAACAATTATTGGAAGCACATCGGATCAACGAAGTAGATGGTGTTCTGCTGGACCTTGGTGTGTCCTCGCTACAATTAGGGACACCGAACAGAGGATTCAGTTTTCAACATTTGGGGCCTCTGGATATGCGAATGGATGTGCGGATGCGGACATCCGCAGCACAGATTGTTAACGAAAGTCCGCCCGACAAACTGATTAAAATATTCAAGGAATACGGTGAGGAACGGTATGCAAAGCGGATTGTTCGACATATCGTAGCGGCACGAACAGAAAAACCGATAACGTCAACACTACAGCTTGCCGAGATCGTTATGGGGGTTTACTCGACGAAAGAAAAACATAGCAAAACATCTGAACTGCATACCCATAGAAGAAGGGGGCAAATTCATCCCGCGACCCGAGTTTTTCAGGCATTGCGAATTGAGGTTAACGCTGAACTGGACAATCTTGTACTTGGCTTAGATGCTGCTGTCTCTGTGTTGAAACCGGGTGGATGTGTCTGTGTTATAAGCTTTCATTCACTTGAAGATCGCATAGTAAAACGTCAATTTCGACAGTTCGCAAAAACTTGTATCTGTCCACCGAAAACACCTATCTGTATCTGTGAACATCAGCAGGTTTTGCAGGTTGTAACAAATAGGCCTATTCTACCATCTACAAGTGAGATTGAGGCAAATTCACGTGCGCGTAGCGCAAAATTACGAGTTGCAATCAGAGTATAGTTAAAACAGCTTTGACCTGAAAAAGTGTATCTTAAATTTGAAATTTAACGTATAAATTATAAAATGCAGAATCCAAGTACTTACTCAACCTTATTTTCTAAAGGGAAACCAGAGTCGAAACCGAAAGTTGCGATGTTTTTCGTCTATCTTGTTTTAGGATTATCTTTATGTGTTTTTGGTGCAAGCATCTGGTTCTCATCGTATGCGAAAAACGTTTACATACAACGTAAGCCTCAATTTACAAGGGAGGCGAACAAAATTCAGTATGAAATTCGTAAACTTGAATTAGAAGAAAACGCATTAACTGGTATTGAAAGGGTACGCTCACTCATTAAAGAATTAGGATTAGTTGAACACACAAGAAAATCAATAGAACTCCGAGATAGATAGTGTAAGTCAACTTCTAATGATTGCAAGTAATTTGACACGGACTACGCATCTTACCATCGTATGCCAGAAAGACATAAGATTATGAAAAATAACAGTCACCTCTCAATTCGTAGACTCGTTTTCACGCTAATAGTTTTGCAATTAGGCTTTTTAGTGTTGATAGGCAAGCTCTTTATGCTGCAATACCCTGATGAGGATGGTTCAATGGTGTCACGCCAAGATTGGCGTTCTCGAGGAAGACACGAAGTCAAACGCGGCAAAATTCTGGATCGGCACGGAAGAGTGTTAGGTACTAGCCAAGACCAACTTGCGGTTAGTGCAGACCCTAAAACCTTCAACAGAAAATCTAACGCGCATATTGTCGCGAGCGAATTAGCACCTTTATTGGATAGCACTAAATCGGAACTATTAGCACAGTTACAGCGGAAGCGAAATGGGGAATACGTCGAATTTGTTTGGCTTAAAAAGGAAATTGACTACGAAAGGTTAGATGCAATCCGGAACATTACTCAAAAATATAGAGGATTAAGAATAGAGGTTGAACCGAAACGGGTATATCCAAAAAAGACGCTTGCATCGCAAGTCATCGGTTATCTTAACGATTTGAATGTCGGTGAAGGCATTGAATATCAGTATAACGCGTACCTTCAAAACTTACATTCGCCACAACCACAGCGAAGTGCAGACATAACTGCTGTCTCTCTTGAAGCACGACCGGCAACCGCAACACTTGGAAACAGTGGATGTAATATCATTCTAACGCTTGATGAAATCATTCAAGACATTGTTGAAAAAGAACTGGCACAAGGGTGTAGAGATTGGAAGGCTCCGAAAGGGACTGCCATTGTCCTCGCAGTAGAAACTTCAGAGATATTAGCAATGGCAAGTTATCCTACTTATGACATTAATGACCAAACGAATGCATCTGAAGAAGCAAAACGGAATCTCGGCATCTGGTACCTGTTTGAACCAGGATCCATTTTCAAAATTGTCGCTGCCTCCGCAGTTCTAAATCAAGGTATTTTGACACCGCAATCACCCATTTTCTGTCATAATGGGAGGTACCGGCTCAGTAATGGCCGTATTATCAAAGATGTTTCCGCAAAAGGGTATTTGCCACTTGAACAAGTAATCCAAAAATCAAGTAACATCGGCATGATAAAAATTGTTCAGCGGTTAGGACCTCAACTACTCCAAACGTATGTGGATAGGTACGGTTTTGGGCAAAAGACTGGTATTGATCTCCCTTATGAACAGGTAGGCAACTTATATGCACTGCGGCAATGGGATATAAATTCTCTTGGATCTGTTCCGTTCGGTCAAGGCATCTCAGTTACACCTTTACAGATGGTAAACGCTTTGGCTGTTATCGCTAATGGTGGAATGCTGCACCGTCCTTATATCACTAAAGAAATTCGAGACGCACGCGGAAACCTTATCAAAAGGAACTATCCTACTGAGATTCGGCGCGTTTTGCGACCGGAAATTGCCAAACAGATGACAGATATTCTTGTCGGCGTAGTTGAAGTAGGGGGAAGTGGGGCGAGGGCCAAAATAAAAGGTATTAGTATTGCTGGCAAAACCGGAACTGCCCAAAAAGCTGAAAGAGGTAAAGGTTATGCTGCTGGCAAAGAAGTGATGTCTTTTATGGGGTTTCTTCCCGCTGATGATCCTAAAATCGCCATTATTGTTACACTTGATGAACCGACTGGTGAAAGATTTAGTGGTCGGATCGCAGCACCCGTTTTCAAGCGGATTGCAGAGCAAACTCTAAAACATATTGAGCAAACACATTTTTTCGACTCCGTCCCAACGCGAAAAAGTCCCTCCGACCGTAGATATGCTAAAGAAAACAAAACGAATAGGACAGTTAACACACAATCATCAAACAAAAACAAGACTTCTTTCACCAACAATCGCTCCAACACTACGGTAAACTCTGACAACACCTATGTGAGAAAGGGAGAGGGTTATGAAACTCCAAAACCTTTTGGACGGAATTGAAGTCACTGAAATGATAGGTGACCGAAATTTGGAAGTTGCTGGTGTTGTTAGTGACCACCGAGAAGTCAAACCAGGATATGCCTTCGTCTGTTATCAAGGACTCAATGTTGATGGACATTCCTTTATTGATGGTGCTATTAAAAACGGCGCAAAAGTAATTATTTCTGAAAAACCGATTCCTAAGTTACCGAATGATGTAACTTGCGTAGTCACCCCTAATGGTCGCAGAGCACAAGCCTTTTGTGCTGGCAATTGGTTTGAAAATCCCGCCAAACGACTCAAACTAATTGGTATCACTGGCACAAATGGAAAAACATCCACTGCACATCTAACATACGGCATCCTTAAGGCACATGGATTGAAAACAGCCGTTTTAGGAACAGTCGGACATACATTTGATGCGCACGATTCAACATCAAACGGGAAAAACCCATCAAAAATTGAAATTCCTGCACTTTTGACAACACCTGATGCATTTCAACTCCATGCGATGTTAAAGCAAATCGCTGATGCTGGCATAGAACATGTTGTTATGGAAACCTCTTCGCAAGGACTCGCACAATACCGATTGGCTGGACTTACCTACGACACTGCTGCCTTTACGAACCTGACACAGGATCACCTGGACTATCACGGCACAATGGAGAATTATCTCGCTGCGAAATTGATGTTATTTGAGCAGTTGAGTCCTGATGGTGTGGCAATTTTGAACGCCGATTCCCCTGCCATGTCTCGTATCGTTGAACACATATCTCACGGACACATCCTAAATTATGGACTCGAGAAAGAAGCCGATTTAGAGGCACAAGACGTAGAGATTTCTCTAAAACATTTAGCGTTTACAGCAGTACAGAGATGGAACCATCCCAGCAATGCTTCAGCTCCATCGTACAGAGAGATCGAGGCAGAGATTCGCTTACTTGGCGCATATAATATTTATAATGCCCTCGCTGCAATTGGTATAGGACTACGTTATAACTGCAGTACAGCAGCTATAAAAGAAGGGCTTGCAACGACAGTTGTCCCCGGACGTTTTGAACGTGTTACCCCACATGGAAAACGTGACAAAGACTTTGCAGTTATCGTCGATTATGCACACACCCCCGATGGTTTGGAAAATGTCCTTTCTGCGGCCCGTGGGGTTACAGAAGGAAGGTTAATCTCTGTATTTGGCTGCGGTGGTGACCGTGATAGGGGAAAACGTCCAAAAATGGGCGCAATTTCCACGCAACTTGCAGATATGAGTGTAATTACTTCTGACAATCCACGCACGGAAAATCCAGATGAAATCATATCAGAAATTGTGTCAAATTTACCACATGATGCAGCATATTTGTGTATTTCAGAGAGACGCGAGGCAATTCGATACGCCATCATGGATGCACATCCGGGGGATATCGTGGTAATTGCCGGTAAAGGACATGAAAATTATCAAGAGATTCACGGAAAACGATTTCCATTTGATGACCGGGAAGTGGCATCAGAAATACTACAACATTTACCTGTACAATCTCAGCAGCCAGGTATCCGGTAGACGAATCCTCTAAATAAACCTCTCCAATAGAGACATAACACACAGAAAACCAGAAAGTGGAAGATTCTAAATAGGACAAGTCCACTAAAGTGCTAATTTATATTAAATTGAAATGTTCATAGAAATTAACGATCTAAAAATTGCCTATCAGGTTGAAGGAACCGGTACTCCCGTTGTTCTCCTACATGGATGGGGTGGTGAAGCAAATAGTTTTAAACCTGTCTTTGATTGGTTATCACGTTCTTACCAAGTATATGCGCTTGATCTTCCCGGATTCGGCTTAAGTGAGATACCTTCAACAGCCTGGGATGCTTCCGACTACGCTAAATTTCTCTCAGCTTTTTTTTACAAACTCAACATTGACAAAGCACACCTGATTGGACACTCTTATGGCGGAAGAATTTCAATAGTGATGGCAGCCGAAGAACCGGAAAAAGTTGATAAATTGATCTTAGTAGATAGTGCGGGTATCATACCGCCCCGAACTGTGAAGTACTATATACGGGTCAGTATTGCAAAAATCGGCAGTTTGATGCGATGTTGTGGCACTCTCGGCAACAGATTAGCAGACAGTATAGCACAGTGGGTAGGTTCGAAAGATTATCAGGAAGCAGGACCGATGAGAGCAACGATGGTGAAATCCGTGAATCAAAATCTGCGTCCACTATTGCCGAAGATACAAGCATCTACGTTGTTGATTTGGGGAGAAAACGATACGGACACACCTATATCTTTTGGCAAGATAATGGAAAAGGAGATACCTGATGCAGGATTAGTTATCCTCAAGGATGCAGGACATTTCTCGTACCTTGACCAATTGCCGCAGTTTTGCGAAATTGTGACGAACTTTTTAGCATGAATTACTGCAACCGATGGTAAGTTTTGCCGTATAAAAAGTATGATTGCGGATGAAACATTAGATTTTGTAGTTGCACAACTTGGATTACACATGATAGCGCAACGAATAATGTCGCTGCTAAATATGTTTTGCAGCAACACAATTCATTGCGTTTTTCTATCTACTTGCTCGCTACATAAGAAAACAGTATACAATAGATTATATACAGGTAAAAAATGGTTATTAATTTCTTTTTTTATGCTCTGGTTGTTGTCTGTTTTGTAAGAGCCGTCATTAGAACAACCAATGGATTACATATATTACAGCTTGATGGGTATAAACCGCTACGATTTCTAAAATGGCTTTCAACACATATTAGACACTGTTTTGAAATCATAGAGATTATTGTTGTTGCCGGTCTACTGATAATTGCTTCTATTTTTCCATACATTCAGACCGATCAGTTTTTTTCAGCGTTTTGTCTCGCCTGGGCAGCGTTCCAAGTTTATAAAATTGTCTGGCGTAAGAAAGCTGCAGCGAAAAAACCGCTGGTTTACACTGCCCGCGCGAAACGACTCTTTGGATTGGCACTTGCGCTACTTGTTGTTAGTGCAGCTTTACTTGTTGGGTTCGTAACGGAAAACCGGTGGCGAATCACTGTTTTTCTGTTTAGTGAACTCACAGTACCGCTTCTTGTCATGAGCAGCTTTTTAATTTGGCCTTTAGAGCAATTCATAAACGGTATGTATTTACGCGACGCAAGAAAACGTATCGCTACCCTTCAACCGAAAATTATCGGAATCACAGGCAGTTATGGCAAAACAAGCACTAAATATATTCTCCACCAGATTTTATCGCAAAAATATAATACGTTAATGACTCCAGATAGCTACAATACACCGATGGGGATTTGTAAGGTTATCAGAGGAGATTTATTACCGAACCATGAATATTTTATCGTTGAAATGGGGGCCTATAAACGTGGTGATATCCGCCAACTTTGTCATCTGGCACCACCGGAGATAGGTATTCTCACTGCTGTTGGGCCTCAACATTTAGAGCGATTTAAAAGTATTGAAAACACTGCCCGCGCAAAGTACGAGTTGATCGAAGCGTTACCCGCGAATGGACTTGCAGTTATTAATGCTGACAATGAAATTTGTGCAAAATTAGCGGATAAAACCGACAGCGTGCCTGTTATAAGATATGGCGTAAAAGCAAACGGAGTAGAAAATGCATCTTTAAGGTTAAGAGCACATAATATTAAACAGAGTAATAAAGGACTTACTTTTACTGTGACGGACGAGGTGGCAGGCACAGCTGAAATCACAACCCGACTTCTGGGAAAGCATAACGCATCAAATATCCTTGCTGCTATTGGTGTTTCACTGCAATGTGGGATGACATTGAATGAAATTCAAGATGCCCTTGAAGCATTAGCACCCGTACCACACCGTTTGCAGCTGATAGATGGTGGTACAGGTGTAACTATAATTGACGATAGTTTCAACGCTAATCCTGAAGGGGCAAAAGCAGCACTTGGAGTGCTTACTGACTTTGTGAGCGATAAAAACGGTAAAAAGGTCCTGGTTACGCCAGGAATGGTTGAACTGGGCGAACGCGAATACGATGAAAATAAACAGTTTGGTTCAGAAGCAGCTAAGGTGTGCGACCTCGTTATCCTTGTTGGTGCGCTGAGAACAGCACCAATTTTAGATGGACTCAAAACTGCAAACTACCCTGAACAACAAATTTATGTTGCAAAGGACCTTGCTGAAGCTCAGCAACAACTTGAAAAACGCTTGAAACCGGGGGATGTGGTCCTTTTTGAAAACGATTTGCCTGATAATTACAATGAAGCTGTTTAACACACTCGAATGAAATGAGATCGGGAATTTTGACGTAATAATTAATAACGAATTGTGCAGAAATAAAAATATTGGTTTTTCAACATATAACACGAACAGCATCTTTACCGTCCTGCAGGTGCCAATATATACGCTCTGTAAAGGAAAATGAACATGAACGTAGCTCTCATATTCGGCGGTCGATCGCCTGAACATGAAGTATCCATCATCACTGCTCATCAGGTCAACGCTGCTTTGGCAGAAATGTATGACGTTATCCCTATCTATATAACAAAAGAGGGTGCTTGGTTAACAGATGATAAATTCAAAGAACTGAGCACATTTACCGAAGGAAGCTTGCCGCGCGCCGCTGATTTTGACACGGTTAGCGTTGAATTTGAAACGCGCGCAAAATTTAGTGCTATACCAAAACGCGGCGGTTTGTTCAGTAAAAAAAGGGAGCTGCCTATTGATGTTGTATTTCCCGCGATTCATGGTGTGCACGGCGAAGACGGTTCTCTCCAGGGGCTTCTTGAACTGATGGATGTACCTTACGTCGGCGCAGGGGTTGTGGGTTCTGGTGTTGGCATGGACAAGATCATGATGAAAGCCATTCTCAGCGAAAACGGACTCCCTATTCTCCCTTATGTCCCGTTCACAAAACACGATTGGGATGTAGTGAGCACTGATATTCTTAAAGTAATTGAAGAAAAGATAATTTATCCTATGTTCGTTAAACCGGCAGTCAGCGGGTCAAGTATTGGTGTTAGTCGAGCAAAAGACGAGGCGGAACTTCGGGATGCAATTGAACTTGCATGTCGGTACTGCCACCGTGTCGTTGTTGAACAAGGTATCGAAGAAGGTTATGAAATAAATTGTTCAGTGATCGGAACACATACGCCGACACCTTCAGTTTGCGAACAACCGATCACCAGCACAGATTTCCTTAGCTTTGATGATAAATATATCCATGAAAATTCGGAAACGGGATCCGATTCTATTGATTTAGTTGGATCAGATGTCGCTTCTGGAATGGCAGGGGCCGAACGTAAAATTCCTGCACCTATTCCAGAAGAATTGACGTTACATATTCAAAACCTTGCCACTATGGCTTTTCAAGTCCTTGATTGTGCGGGTATTGCCCGAATAGATTTTTTAGTTAGCAGCGAAGAACAAGTATATGTGAATGAAATCAACACAATACCTGGCTCTTTTAGTTTTTATTTATGGGAACCGGTCGGAATTTCATTTGCAGAATTAGTGACGCAATTGGTTGACCTCGCATTGGAGACACACAAGGAGAAAAATCGCTTAATCTATTCTTATTCAACAAACTTGTTAAGTCAGGCAGGGGCAAGTTTTGCAAAGTTAAAAACTGATTCACCATCAGAAGAAACCGAGTAAGTTTTGCCTGATGCTTTTGAATAGGTGGTCATCGTAGCAGCATTCGATTATATCTCATCAAGAATATTGTCACCTAAGAAGCTAAAAAAGAAGCATTAAAATGTTTTATCATCTATTTTTTGAAAGCCTCGTCAACATTTTTGAACCCTTTAATATTTTTAGCTCGATCCCTTTCCGTGCCGTTTATGGAACAGCAACAGCTCTCGTAATTTCGCTCGTTTTAGGACCTTTTATGATAAAGCGGCTGAAACAGTTGCGAATCGGTGAACATATTCAAGAAGAGGTAGAAAAAGCACAGCAGCACAATGAAGATCAAAGCAAAGCTGGCACCCCCACAATGGGTGGGATTCTTATCATTGTAGCGGTACTTATATCTGTTATTTTTTGGGCCCGGCTTGATCAACCTTATATCTACCTGATGATCTTTACAACGTTATGGTTTGGAGGACTCGGTTTTTTAGATGATATGTTCAAAATTAGCAGAAAACAGTCGCTCGGTCTCCGAGGTTGGCAGAAATTTGTGCTGCAAACCATCGGTGCTGTGGCAATCGCCTGCTATCTATACCAATGGGGCCCCGCTGAAGCAAATGATGCGACAACTCGCACGGCTCTGCATCTACCATTTTTCAAAAATCTGCAACCCAATTTAGGAGTTTTCTTTATTCCATTTGCCACCTTAGTAATTGTTGGCTCATCAAATGCTGTGAATCTAACCGACGGTATGGATGGTTTAGCAATCGGATGTACGCTATTCGTAGCAGGGACGATTGGTGCATTGGGATATATGGTAAGTCATATTGATATAGCAAATCATCTAAAACTTTTTCATCTGCCTGTCGGGGGAGAAGTTACCGCGATTTTCTGTGCATCCTTAGTAGGAGCAGGGTTAGGGTTTCTGTGGTACAATGGACACCCTGCCCAACTATTCATGGGAGATACCGGTTCTTTACCGCTCGGTGCAACGCTCGGCACGTGTGCGTTATTAATAAAACAAGAATTTCTTCTTATTATCGTTGGTGGTATTTTTGTGGCAGAAGTGTTATCTGTCATCATACAGGTTTGGTCCTATAGAACTTTTGGAAAACGAGTTATCAAGATGTCCCCACTCCATTACCATTTCCTACTTTCGGGGTGGAAAGAATCAAAAGTGGTTATACGTTTTTGGATTGTTGCACTTATCTTAATGTTGATAGCGTTAAGTACATTAAAATTGGGATAAGTATGTATGCTGCTCAAGATGTCCATATTTCAAATTCTACGGTTGAGGTAAATGTTTGAAGTGTCGAAATTTAGATTGCTTTTCGGGAAAACGAATCACCGTTTTTGGAGCAAATCGAAGTGGCATAGCAATTGCACAGTTAATGCATGATTGTGGTGCAAATATAGCCCTAACAGACACACGCGATAGAGAGGTATTGCCTGCCGCAATGGATCAATTAGACGGGATACCGGTTGAATATCACCTTGGCGGTCATGAAGAACCTTGTATTGCGAATGCCGAATTAATCGTTGTTTCGCCTGGTGTGCCTTTAGATATCCCGATTTTAATTGAGGCAAAAAAAAGAAGTATTCCCATTTTAGGAGAATTAGAAATCTCGGCAAGCCTTTGCAAAGCCCGCATCGTAGCAATTACAGGCACAAAAGGCAAGTCCACAACAACTCTTTTGGCTGCGGCAATTTTAGAAGCAGGCGACCTATTTTCTAATGTGGTAGTGGCAGGAAATATTGGGGTGCCATTAGCAAGTAAAGTAACATCATTAACCGATACGGATATTGTAGTCGTAGAAACAAGTAGTTTTCAATTGGAGAGTACCGTTACTTTTCGGCCAGCAGTGAGTGTCGTATTGAATTTTTCACGTGATCATCTTGATCGCCATGGGACGATGGCAGCATATTTCAACGCGAAACGAAAAATATGTACAAACCAGACCAGTTCGGAATGGATAGTTCTAAATGCCTGTGATGCAACTGTAAAAAGTCTTGCGCGAGATACTGCAGCAAAAAAAGCATATTTCACAGACGATTTTTCTAATATAAATGAAGCCTCAGACGTGTTGAGTCATAAATTAGGCAGTGGAACAGGAGCACGACTGCAAAGCAAAGCGAACAACATCGGCATTTACACTTACAAAGACAAACAAGAACACTGGATTTGCAACATCGCTGACATGCCGTTAGCGGGGGCACATAATGTCCGTAACGTACTTGCAGCTGTCGTTGTTGGGACAATCTTCGGTGTAACACCTGTGAATATGCGTCAAGCTATTCTCAAATTTAACCGAACACACCCCGCTTTTGAACACGCTTTTGAAAAAGTTGGGACTATCAACGGTGTAGATTATATAAACGATTCTAAAGCTACAAACGTCATAGCAACATGCGCTGCACTTGAATCAATTGAAGCAACAACTGATTTCGGTGAAGGGACAAAGCGAGTTTTCTTAATTATAGGTGGATTAGATAAAGGAAACGACTATGAGCCTCTAATTGAACTTGTTCGGACCAAAGTAAAAAGTTTAGTACTACTCGGAGAACAGACGCAAGATATTAAAAAAGCGTTTGCCGGTTGTGCGGATATGTGTCATACCTCAACAATGGAAGCAGCAGTTGAATTTGCATGGACACATGCTAAGCAAGGGGATGTCGTCCTTTTGTCACCAGCAAACGCGAGTTTTGATATGTACAAAGATTACAAGGAACGCGGAGAGGTGTTTAAAAACGCAGTAAATTCGTTCAAACCGGCATAAATCACGTGATCATGAAAATCTGTTTGTGATATATAGCTCTACTTCTGAATTATGTTATTTTCCAATTATGGTAAATTTTAGAATTACTTGAACACTCTGTTCCGGTACAGAAAAACAACTCTGATAAATTGGGTTAACTTGCTTGGTTTAGATTCTAATTGAAACATTTCAGCGACTTATGGAAAATTATAACACTCTTAATTATACTAATCCTACTGTTTTTTCTGCTGATCGGAAGCATCCTCAAATTACGGGTCTTGGCAGAGTAGACACCGCCCTGCTTGTTGTTACGCTTGGCTTAGTTGGCATAGGCATTTTGATGGTTTATAGTGCTGGGCATGTATTGTCTGAAAAACAGTACGATACCAGTTACCATTACCTGAAAATCCAAGCAATTGCATGTGTGATAGGTTTAGTCGGAATGGGTATCGCCTCATACATTCCGTATCGGTTTTATGAGAAGTATAGTAACGTCCTGCTATTTTTGGCTTTTGGCCTGCTGATTTTGGTTTTTACACCGTTAGGCACTGGGGTGCAAGGGTCTGAAGGAGGGAGATTTAACCGATGGATCGCCGTAGCTGGTGTCCAATTCCAACCAGTTGAGTTTGCAAAGATCGCTCTGATTATTCACACGGCGCATTTCTTATCACGAAACCCGGAACGCATTAAAAGCCTTTTCAATGGAGTCTTACCTAACATCCTAATTATCGGATTGATGTTCGGTTTAGTAGCGATACAACCGGATTTCGGTTCAGCAGTCCTTTTAGCTGCAACAGCAGGAAGTCTCCTTTTTATTGGCGGAATTCGCTTATTGCACACATTTATGTTAATAGGAGTCGGAGGCGTATTATTGGCAGGATTTATTAAAAGCGATCCGTACCGATTAACACGCTTAACTGATTATTGGGCAGCTTTGCAATCTCCAGAAGCAACCAGTTATCAATTAGGACGTTCATTTGATGCACTTCAATGGGGAGGTTTGTTCGGAGTCGGGATTGATGGTAGCGTTGCGAAAATTAATTATTTACCATATCCACACACAGATTTTATTTTTTCTATACTCGGTGAAGAGTTCGGTTTTATCGGAACAACAGTCATCATAATAATTTTTATGATATTTATTTGGCGGGGCATTTCAATCGCAAGGCGTACGGAAAATCGGTTCGGTGGACTTTTGGCTACCGGGTTTACAATAATAATCGGGCTTCAGGCGTTCATCAATATCGGTGTTGTAACAGGATTACTACCAACAAAAGGTATCACGCTTCCTTTTCTCAGTTATGGGGGGTCATCTCTCGTAATAAGTTTAGTAATTGTCGGTATGCTTTTGAACATTTCCCGAAGTGCTATACGGTCATCTCCAAAAACAGTGGAATAAGTTAATGTGAAAAAGCAAAAAACGCACCATAAACGGCAAGACGTTGCCAGTGAAAATAATCAGAAGCGATTTGTCCTCGCTGGAGGTGGAACAGGCGGACATATCTACCCTGCGATTGGTATTGCTCAAGCCCTTCAACGTTTCAACTCAGAAATAGACATTGTTTTTATTGGGGGGCATGACCGTTTAGAAGCGACACTTGTTCCGCAACAAGGTTTTCGGTTTTTACCTATTTCCGTAGAAGGATTTCCACGCCGCCTGACATGGAAGTGGTTCCCAGTTATTATAAAAGTTTGTCAAGGGTTTGTGCAGTCGTTGAAGTATTTAAGGCAATTTAAACCGGATGCCGTTATTGGTACAGGTGGATATGTCTCTGGACCTGTTCTCTTTGCGGCTTTGATGTTGGGTATCCCGATAGCGATCCAGGAACAGAATGTGTCCCCCGGTTTGACGAACAGTATTCTTGCCCGTTTTGCAAAAGCGGCATATCTTGCATTGCCACCGGACACGCAACGATTTCCTAATCATATTGTGGAGGTAACAGGTAACCCGATTCGACTTGGAATAACAAAATACCCGCGGAACACCGAAACCTACCAAAAATTTAGTTTATGCGCAAAACATAAAACTGTGTTCGTCATGGGAGGTAGTCAAGGCGCTCGTGCTGTTAATGAGGTAATGATAGAAGCAAGTCCCATAATAGCCGAATTTGCTGCATCTCTTAGCTCAGAAATAGATAGTTCGGTTGACCTTGATAATTCAAGCGAGGTCCACCTTCAAATTGTACATCAAACTGGAAAAACAGATGCGGAGCGGGTACAAGCAGCTTACACAAAATACGGAATACCACATCATGTGCAACCGTTTTTTGATCGGGTTGAAGAAATATATAGTATTGCCGATGTGATGATTTGTAGAGCAGGAGGTATGACAGTCTCTGAAGTGACCGCATGTGGTATTCCTGCAATCTTTATTCCGCTACCTGCTGCCATAGGTAATAATCAAGTTCGCAATGCAGAAACAGTTGCTAATGCGGGAGCTGCTGTCGTCCTCAAACAGGAAAAATTAACACCTGCGGTTCTTGCGGAAGAATTAATGCGTATCATTACAAATGAAAAAATATCTCAACAAATGAAAATAGCAAGCCAGAATCTTGGTCGTCCGGACGCAAGTGATTCGATTGCCAAGTCAATTTTTAGTCTTGCATCTTCTACTGAAATATAGAAAAAACAAATCTTATTGTTAATCCAAAGCGATGTCCATCATTTTGTCGTGAGATTCAATTTAGGTTTTGTCCTGGAGATTAGCGTTGTTTGGAAAAACACAACATATTCATATTATAGGTATAGGCGGAGCAGGGTTGAGCGGAATTGCAGAAGTTCTTCTTGATCTCGATTTTGATGTCACAGGTTCGGACATCCAAAAAACAGCGACTACGGAACATCTCAAGTCATGTGGTGCGAAAATTTGGTATGGTCATGCCGCCTCACAAATTGATGGAGCAGACGTAGTGGTCATGTCGCCAGCTATTCCGGAGGACAATTCAGAACTACAAGCTGCAATGCTTGCCAAAATCCCTATTATCCGGGGAGCAGAAATGTTGAATGAGATTACACGGATGCGGTATAGTATTGCTGTTAGCGGCACCCACGGAAAAACGACAACGACAGCTATGACAGCCGCTGTGTTAGCATCACTCGACCCAACTGTTGTTGTCGGAGGCAAATTAGTCAACGGCACTAACGCACAAAGTGGACACGGCGATGTGATGGTGATAGAAGCAGATGAAGCGTACGGTTCAATCGATATGTTTTATCCGACTATTGCTGTTGTTACTTCCGTTGATGCCGATCACTTGGATTATTACGATAGCATAGAAGAGATCGGAAATACATTTCTCACTTTTATCAACAAAGTCCCTTTTTATGGAACGGCTGTTTTGTGTCTTGATCAAGAAAATATCCAAAAACTCATTCCAGAGGTCAAAAAAGAATTTGTGACTTATGGACTTGACACACGGGCAGACTTAATTGCCGAGGAAATTAAGATTGACGGCCCCACTTCTCACTACCAAGTTCGGAGCTATGGAGAATTGTGTGGCAACGTGCATCTTAAGATGCCAGGAAGGCACAATATTTCAAACTCTTTAGCTGCAATAGCTGTCGGACTCGAATTAGAAATTCCGTTTGACAAGATTCAGAACGCTCTTCAATCCTTTCAAGGTGTACACCGTCGATTCGAAATCTTGGGAACTGCTGCTGGTGATATAGTTGTTGTTGACGATTATGCACACAACCCTGCAAAATTAATGGCAGCGCTCCGAGGTGCCAGAGAAGGTTACAATCGACGAATTGTTGCAGTTTTCCAACCGCATCGATACGCACGAGTCCGAGACCTTGCGGACGAGTTTTCTCGATCTTTTTATCAGGCAGATGTTTTGATTGTTACGTCAATCTATGGAGCAGGCGAAGAACCGATAGAGAATATAACGGGTGAAAACTTAGCCAGGGCAATAGAAGCGCATGGACATCCGAATGTAGTTTACATGCCCGATATGGATGAAGTGGTTGACCATCTAATGGAAATTACACGACCAAATGATTTAATTATCACACTTGGTGCAGGTGATATAGTAAATGTGGGACATAAATTTTTAAGTAAGCGTACATAATGAAAATAGGTTGAAATCCAATGAAACTTCAAAGAAAACACAGGCAGAGCAAAGACGGTCCCTCCCATAGAATTTTCAGACCTAAACAGATTCGCACTTCAAAATACCGTGCCCGCCGCCTGATCATGTTTGGAACTTTGATTATAACTTTGCTGTTTTTAGCGAAAATCTTTCTCGGATTTTTCGATTTTGAGCACGTACAAGTGTCCGTAGCACTTTATGGTAATTCTCACTATGCGGAGGGGCAAATTTACGACGTGTTAGGTGAAAACCTTGATAATATCGTCACAGATTCCGAAACACAAACTGTTGCGTACCTGAAGGAAAATCTGAGTTATATTCAGGATGCTTACGTTTCCAAAAGTTTTGTAAAACGTCAGTTAACTATTGAAATCACTGAACGTGAACCGTTTGCACGACTAAACTATATCTTATTAGAAGAAACAAAATCAGAAAAGGCACCTCAAGAAACAACAAAAAGAAAAAATATGGATAATTTCTTTTTAATAGACGAAACCGGTCATGTGTTAGAATCTATTACACCGGAAAAATATAACCACCTGACACTGATTTTGGATGAAGGGGTACAAGAACCCGAAGTTGGCAAACAGATTAAAACCGGAACAACACAACTCAGTCTGTATATCTTGAAACAAACAGCGTTGCAAGAACCTGACTTATCCAAATTTCTAAAGGCAGTTGACGCGCGAGTTTCGCAGCAAATAAAAATTGACATAGAAAATTTACCCATGCCAGCGTGGATTGCAGCTGATTCAATTGAGAGCGGGCTTTATCATGTTGGGTTGTTTGTTCAACAACAAGGACTCCTTCTCCTTCAGAGAGAAAGGCAAATGTTAAAAGAAACACATGTAGGCAAAAAGGATTTCCTCTTGCCAGAAAAATTTACGTATTTGGATGCACGATATGAAGATACACTTTATTTAGGAGGGGACAGCAAATAGATGGCAAAAGGAACCATTATCACCGGATTAGATATCGGTTCAAGTAAGATCTCGGTTGTCGTATGCCATACCTTGCCGAGTTTAGATGGCCAGATGGAAATTATTGGTGTCGGCAACGCAGACTCAAAGGGGTTACGAAGAGGTGTTGTCGTTGACATCAATCTCACTGCAGAAGCAATTCGTGAGGCTATTTCCGAAGCCGAACTCATGGCAGGTATAAACATAGAATCGGTATGTTTAAATGTTTCAGGTGAGCATGTTGTTGGACAAACGTCACGCGGTGTGGTCACTGTAAAAAATGCCGCACAAATCACAAAGGATGATGTAAATCGAGCAGTGCAGTCGGCAAGAACAATTGCTGCTATCCCTGAGGGGCAAGACGTTTTGCACGTGATTGAGCAAAACTTTGTTATTGATATGGACATGCGGACCAAGGAACCGATTGGAATGTCAGGGTCGCGTTTAGAAGCAAATGCATATATAATCACTGGAAACACAAGTGGGATACAAAGCCTGTTAAATAGCGTTGAAAGTGCAGAAATTCCGAGTGTGGAAACACTTGCTGTTGCCCCAGTCGCATCAGCAAAATCTATCCTCCAGAGAGACGAGCGTGAAGTCGGAATCGCGCTGGCAGACATCGGAGACCAAACAACAGAAATTATAGTCTATAAAGAAGACGCTATTCAACACGTAGTCGTGTTTCCTGTCGGTGGACAACATGTGACAAACGACATCGCTCAATACCTAAAAGTAACGTTACCTATTGCAGAAGAACTGAAACTTAACCGAGGCTGCGCATGGGCAGAGTGGGTGCAAGAAGAGGATACTAATCCTATCCCGATTACAACAGGTTCAGCACTGCCAAAGTTTATCAGCCGCTTTGAGTTGGCACAAATCATTGAGTATCGAATGGTCCAAATCCTTGAAGGAATAGCTGACGAACTCGGAGACACACAACTTCCGGGCGGACTTGTGTTAACAGGGGGAACAGCACTCATGGATGGTTTGACAGAACTCGCTGAACAAATTTTGCAACTTCGTGTACAAATAGGATATCCCATAGAACTAAAGGGATTAACGGACAGGGTCAATTATCCGATGTATGCCACAAGCCTTGGATTAGCAATGTACGGGGAATCCTTACGGCGTGAAGAAAAAATGGCACAAGCATTAAGGCGCAGTTCAGGGCCAGTTGGAGGAATTTTTCGGCGTATTAAAGAGTGGTTTGGCTATTAGGTTTTTAGAAACTTAGGACGATAATCCGCTTTCTATAAAAAAGATAAGGGTGTTTTGATAGACACAAGCCGGATCAAGACGATCCGTAGTGAGTTAAAATCAATATTACTTCCACCCTCACTCATTGTATTGATTTAATTCTAAATTGATTGTATAATTAGTATTTAGTGAATCATGCTTTAAGCGTGTTAAATGCACATTGATGTTGCACTTACCAATGAAGTGCGTATCCAGAAGGAGGTATTAGGTTACCGTTGGTTTGACAATGTTCCTAACAAATGAAGCGGAGGCACCGAAGGATGTGTCGTCCAAAGGTGACTGAAAGAAAAAAAATGATAGATTTTGAACAAGAAGAATTTGAAAAATTAAGTGCGAAAATAAAGGTTATCGGTGTAGGTGGAGCAGGCGGAAACGCTGTCAGACGCATGATTGAAGCAGGACTCACTGGCATCGAATTTTATGCTGTAAACACTGATCAACAAGCACTCAACACATGCCATGGTGCCACACAAGTTCCGATTGGCATGAGCACGACCAAAGGATTAGGGGCAGGGGAAAATCCAGAGGTGGGCAGAGAGGCTGCTGAGGAAAGTAGAGAATGTTTACAAGAAATTGTGGATTCTGCACACATGGTTTTTGTCGCAGCGGGGATGGGTGGTGGTACCGGAACCGGCGCAGCACCAATTGTTGCCGCTCTTGCTAAGGAAAAGGGCGCATTAACAATTGGCGTTGTGACACTTCCCTTTAATTTTGAAGGTAGACATCGTGCCGAAAAAGCGGAAATTGGATTGCAAGAACTCCGTAGTTGTGCTGACTCGGTCATAGTCGTGCCAAACCAACGGCTCATTGATGCAATTGATAGAAAACTTCCAATCCCCGAAGCATTCAAAATGGGAGACCAAATCCTATTACATGGGGTGCAAAGCATTTCTGACATCATTACAGAAGCAGGTGAAATTAATGTTGACTTTGCGGATGTGGAAACAGTTATGCGTGACTCTGGAACAGCCTTGATGGGGATGGGACAAGCGTCTGGCGATAATCGCGCAGCAGCAGCAGCAGCACAAGCTATTTCCTCTGACCTACTTGAAGAAGGGAGCATCGCGGGTGCGGTTAGGATGATTGTGAATATCACCGCTCCTCCTGATTTTACGATGCACGAACTGGATGAAGCCATGAAAGTTATTCGGGAAGCGTCAGATGACGCACATCCTATCTTCGGGTTATTTTACAAAGACGAATTAGAACTTAGCGATGAAGTGTTGGTCACTGTAATTGCTACAGGATTTGACCTGCCTTCAGATTCGAGTTATATTCCGAATCAAGGGCATAGATTTAACCCGCAAGGTGGCAATCCACAAGGGGGACAACCCAATTCAGTGATCCAAGGAAGTCGGATTCGGAGTGGTGACGCGAGACCTGTCGGCCGTGCACAACGAGGTACGCAGCGTCCCCCGTTAGACAGGCAACCGCCCGAAAGAGGAAACGAAGGAACGTTCGGTTCTGCAACGCAACCGCCCGCTAACCGTCAAAGTCCTCCCCGGCAGCAGGTCGGGCAAGAAAAACCTGAAGAAGATGAGAATGAAACTAACGACGAACAAGATGAGAACCGTGAAAAACAGTGGGACATCCCCGCTTTTCTCAGAGTTCAACAAAGAAGAGGTAAACGGAGAAATTAATCCTATACCTCCTCTTGTTCGCAAATACGTTAAGTAAAGAGAGATTCAATTGGATTTACGTGAGCACGCGCAACAATTACTAAAAACCGAAAAGGACGCGTTCCCAAGTCAAAGCGCGCCCACCCGGTTCAGGAAACCTAACAGATTCGCGCTGGTTTATCCAAGCACGTATCAACTTGGGATGTCAAGTCTGGGGGTTCAGGTGATTCATGCCACGTTGAACAGCCGTCCGGATACTGCCTGTGAACGTGTCTTTATACCGGAACCTCAATATGTTCGCGAACTTATCAAGCGAAAAACGCCTCTCTTCTCTTTAGAAACGCAGACCGCGCTCCACGCTTTTGATATAGTCGGTTTCTCTGTGTCGTTTGAGTCAGACTATGTGAACATACCGCGGGCGTTGGCGTTAGGCAATGTCCCGCAGCGAACTGAAGAACGGACAGACTGGGATCCGCTTGTCATCGCAGGTGGAATTAACATCTCTTACAACCCCGAACCGTTGGCTGATTTCATTGATGTCTTTGTCGTAGGTGAAGCAGAACTGATTATCCATCAACTGATGGATAAATTCCACGAATGGAAAATGTCTAATGCTCCTAAAATAGACCTATTGCAATCACTCGGTACAGAACCTGGACTGTATGTGCCAAGTTTTTACGATGTTGCATATCACGCAGATGGAAAAGTTGAACAGGTTAGCTCTAAACCAGGTTTTCCGAATAAAATTCGCTCTGCAGCCGTGCCTGATTTGAACAGTGTCCAAACCTGCACACAGATTCATACCCCGAACACTGAGTTCTCAAACGCGCATTTGATTGAAATTGTGCGTGGATGTGGCAGACAGTGCCGTTTCTGTGTGGCAGATTATGCACGCCGATGGCCGAGACACCGTTCTGTCCAAAACACACTTGCACTTGCGGAAAAAGCAAGAGGCATTACCGACAGGATTGGGTTAGTAGGGGCATCTATTTCTGACCACCCCCAAATAAATGAAATCGCTACCGGTTTAGTTGATAGAGGATTCCGTATCTCATGTGCGTCACTTCGTGCAGAAACGGTTGAGACTCCGCTTCTTGATGCGCTTGCCGATAGCGATCAAGGCACAATTACCATCGCCCCAGAAGTGGCAACTGAAGAACTTCAAAAGGTCGTCAATAAAGCAATTCCCCGAGAACGACTCTACTATGTTTTTGAAGAAGCATTGAAACGCGATATTCTTAACCTTCGTCTATATTTCCTTATCGGTGTTCCGCAGGAAACCCCCGCAGATGTGACAGCGATTGCAGAAATGGCGAAAGAGATGCGTACCATATTACTTCCACATGCCAAGCGGACAGGAAAAATAGGACGTATCAGTTTTACGATTTCGCCAATGGTACCGAAACCGCATACACCGTTTCAATGGGTCGCAATGGAACCACCAAAGACCATCGCCAAAAAACTTGACTATCTGAAACGGGAGATTAACAGGCTCGGCAGTATAAAGGTATCATCTGCAAGTGCGCGGATGGCACATCAGGAAGCAGTTTTTGCACGTGGTGATCGACGACTCGGAAAAGTTATATTAGAACTGGCACAAGGGACATCGTGGAACAACGCTTTCCGTAAGCATGGATTAGCTCCTGATTTTTATGCCCTGCGTCAACGTGAATTCAGTGAAGTTAACCCGTGGGACCATCTTGACCTAAACGTTAAACCGCAATTCTTACAACTTGAACACAACAAGCACGAAAAAGGCTTTATGACAAGCGAGTGTGATACCACAGTTTGTAAAAAATGTGGTGCGTGCTAATAATTTTTGTGTTAGAATAGATTTTGGAAATTTCCATTAGAAACGATAATAATACCATTTCTGATATATAATGTCTCTCTTTGTAGCATAAACTGCCAGTTTGTGCCATCCGCCGTTTGATTTTTAATAACCGGTAATGAGACAAAAATTAATAGAAATGGTATAAGATCTGTTTAAGGAGGATACAGTTGTGCGCAAATTATTACAATTTACAACGGGACTTGTTGCTATATTGGCATTATTCATCATCGTCTCACCATCGCATGCGGGTTTAGACGATAAATCGCTTGTGTTATACCTCTCCTTTGATGAAGGAAAAGGTGACACTGCTAAAGATAGTTCTACTTATGGACATGATGGTGATCTCATCGCAAATCCTGCATGGGTTGATGGACAATTTGGCGGTAAGGCACTTGAATTTGATGGCACAAAGGGAACACATGTAAAAGTACCAATTAATGACACTTTACAGTTAAGAGAACAGTTTTCTGTCGCTTTTTGGGTTAAACGCGGGGCTACGCAAATTAGTGAATGGAACTATATGGTCTCTGCTGGTGAACTTGTGTGGGCTACTATTTTTAATAACAAAGATAAAAAGACTTGGTTCTGGTCTAAAGATCCAAACTGGTCTTCAGAAATCACTTCCGGCGAAGATCAACCTGAAGATTGGGTGCATATCACTGTAACTCATGACACTAAATCTGATGCTATAATGTACTATAATGGCAAGAAAGCGGGTACCGGTAATAACCCAGCACAAACCATTGAGATCGGCGGTTCCATTATGGTCGGTGCAAGACATCCTGGCAAAGAATTTTTTACTGGGACTATTGACGAAGTGTACCTCTTTAATCGAATCCTTACCGAAGATGAGATCAACACAATCAAAGATGGTGAATTTTCACCGGTAGAACCCGCAGAGAAACTCACTACGACATGGGCTGTCATCAAAAGGGATCGCTATTGATAGGTTAGGTTTAATAGGGCAGGGAGTAATCTCTGCCCTATTTTACTTATAAAAGTAGTAGGCACGCTCCGCGTGCCGTAACCTCGCCAACGTAAAGGTAAGTATGGATTTTACTATATTAACCTAAGTTGCCACTTATGTAGCATAATCTGCCAGATTGTGCTTATGTGTGTGCAAACTGGCAGTGGACACTACAAATATTCGCTAATTATCAGCATTTTTTCATTAAAGACGGTGTTCCATGGCTAAAATCTTATAGGTGGCAACTTAGGTTATTTTAGGAGGACCGATGCACATTCACGAGACAGTTGAAAAGTCACATGGGAGACTTGAGACAAGGTGCCTCAAAGCAAGCACAAAGTCTCAACACATATCTGGACTGGCTGGGGATAGCACAAGTGATCCAATATCGTTGGACGGACAAAAATCAGAAAACAGGAGAAGAAACGCACAAAGTTCACTATGGGATAACAAGTCTGACACCCGCAGCAGCATCTGCAAAACGCTTACTTGAAATACGGCGTGGGCATTGGTCAATAGAGAACAAGTCACATTGGATACGCGATATTCAACTCGGAGAAGACGCATCGCCT
>PYJA01000133.1 GCA_003635185.1 Candidatus Poribacteria bacterium
CAGCGACTTTACTACCTCCGTTATTGATAAAATCGAGAACACGCTTGCGTAAATCTGTTGAATATGCCATAATCATAAATGCTAACATAAATATCAGAAAATGTAAACTTATTTTTCGACTTTACTATAATAAAGATAATGTCCGTCAACCGATTGTGCGACCTGCAGCAAAACCAAAGAAGATAATTTGGATTATTAACCCCGCAAATGGACACGCTTATGCAAAGATCCAATGCCGAGATTGGCATGATGCACAACAGAAGGCAATTGCGGAAGGCGCACATCTTGTCTCCATCAACGATGAAGATGAACAGTTTTGGCTTGAGGTAATCTTTGGAAGCCCTTTTTGGATAGGACTCAACGATGTGGAAAAAGAAGGAGTATGGGTCTGGGATAGCGGTGAACCGGTTACCTACACCAATTGGGCAACTCGTGAATTTCCCCATGACCCGAGTCCGGAAACCGAAAGGGATTATGTTGCAATCGCTCCTCACAATCACGAAGGTGGGTGGCAGTCTGCCGGTCCCAATAGTCCTCCTTGGCGAATGGTGCGGCAAGCGGTCATAGAAAAAGATGGGTTGGTGTCCAAGATACCCGAAGCGGCAGAATCTGAGGATGAGTAGGAACGTGCCACTATTGATTGCAAAAGGAGATTTTACGATGAAATTTCAGAATTACAGACAATGGCTTGGATTTCTCGTTGCGATTGCGATTCTCTTTACCTTTACCATATCGTTTGCTTCTGCGCAGGAAGGTGCGACATTTTCTGGACGCATTATTGACGAGCGTGGCAATCCAGCTGTAGGTATTTCGATAGCGATTCACCCTTACATGATAAAGGCTGGTGGCGTACGTGAGGAACAATTCTTGCCTCAATTAGTCCGACGAACTGGTCTAAAAGGCAGTTTTTCTATCACGGGCATACCGCCAGTATCCGTTAAATTAGTCATAGGCGATGACGATACAAGAACAAAGACACTTTCAATCGAAATCGGAGATTTAATCCTATATCCGAATATTCGACCACCATTTGAAGAAATGCGGTTTTCCTTAGCACCAGGGTCGGAAACCAAAAACGTTGTCATCAAGGTAAAAACAGAGGTCAAACCGCAGATTCGCGCACGTGTTGTTTCTGCTGACGGAACACCGATCACGGAAGCACCTATTCACATTCGTGTGTTACGCACGGATATTGATGAAAGTGGAGGAGGAAGTTCAGGTATGTTTAGGCATACCGATGCGGAAGGATATTTTGTGGAAGACCTTAGAGTAGATGACGAGCATCAATATTATAGACTTGGTATTGAATATCAGGGGTATTTAGCAAAAGCGGTTCCGTTTATTCTACACGAAGGTCAACCGGAAGTTCATCTCCTTTTGAGACTCAACGAGAATCCGATTCCAGAAGATGAATGGGCACGCGAGCGCCTGTTTAATGCATTAGATGAATTTCTCAATCCGACATCAGTGTGGGTGGTGAACCCTACGAATGGGCATGCTTATAAAGAGATTTATTGCCATAGTATTGAGCATGCAATTGCAAAAGCCACCGAAGAAAATGCCTATTTGGCTTCTATTAACGATAAAGCGGAAAACGAATGGATAAAGAATATCTTTGGAAGGTCAAATTTTTGGATCGGACTCAGCGATGCCGCCGAGGAGGGAAAATGGGTGTGGCATAGTGGGGAACCTGTTACGTATACTAACTGGGTCGATCGTGAACGGTCTACTGGGAACACTGATATGAAAGATTATGTCATCATTGAAGATTTTAGCGGTAAATGGGTGGTAGTTGCACCTGGAGATGGGCAAACCCGTTTCCTCCAAAAGGCTATTCTTGAAAGGACAGATATCCCTGTTGAAACGTCATCCGAAAATGAATAGTAGTTTATCCTGTTACTATGGAAGCGGTTACTAACCGCTGTTTGAAGGAGAATTGACAATGAACCGTTTAGATTTTACACACGTTGTATTCCTCATTGGAATGATAGGATTTTGCCTTATTACAGCCAACCCTTGCATAGCACAAGGGGAAACTGGCACGCTCTCTGGTACTGTCGTCGATAAAAACGGGGAGCCTATCCCTGATTTTACCATTAACCTATCTCCAGCTTTTCAAATATCAAAAACTGACGAAAAAGGTGCTTTCACTTTTACCAATGTTCCTGCTGGACAAGTTCAGATTGCAATCCCAGTGCAGCAACCAAAGCAGAATGAAAATGAAGCTTCCGATAAATTCCTGACAGAATCCTTTAAACCAGATTATGAAATTGTTACAATCAAAATAGGGGACATAACCATTTTTCAAGACGGACATCCGGCTTTCGGAGGTGTCAAGTTTGGCATTAAGTCGGGCAGTAAGATAGAAAACGTAGTGGTGACCGTGCAGCCGCGGATGCGGATTCGGGCACGCGTTGTTTTTAAAGATGGAAAACCGTTAGCTAATACTCGCATTTCGCGAGAAATTGTACATATAGATGTAGATAACAAGGGCAGTGGTAGTTCAAGTGGCGGATCCGTTACGAATTCCGAAGGGTATTTTGTACATTATATTCAGAAAAATGAGGTTCCCGCTAACTTCACAGTTACAGTGAAGTATAAGGGATTTTCAGCAGAATCGAAAAAGATTTTGATTGAAGAGGGAACCCGCTATGATGACTTGGTTTTGACACTGGATATTAAGGGGCCTGCAAATAAAACGCCTATCAAACCTCCTTTTGAAACTGCTGTCGAGCCTTTTATCAAACCAAAACCCCGCACCTCCCCTCGTGAATCATTGCCAAACTTACTTCGCAAACTGACTAAAACGCCAAAGCAAGCTGCTAAACCGAATGCAAATCAACCGATTCTTTCACAACCATCAAATACTATGCGGCATCCGATGGACAGGAGTTCGTGGGTCGTGAACCCAGCAAATGGGCATGCGTATAAAAAGATACGGTGCAGAAGTCTTGACGATGCACACAAACGCGCTAAAGCCGAAGGTGCATATCTGGTTGCTATTAACGACGAAGCAGAACAGAAGTGGCTTTCAGGTGTCTTTGGAAACCGGCTCTATTGGATTGGACTTAGCGATACTGAAACAGAGGGGCAATGGGTATGGCAGAATGGCGAACCGCTTACTTATAAAAATTGGGGACTGAAACAGAGGTTTCCTCGCAGCCCCCTCTCTGAAGAAGAAAAGGACGGCGTTGTGATGACATTTATAGATAGCACATGGCATGCAGTTGGTCCTGGCGATCTCTTCTGGCGTTTAACCAGACAAGCAATCATTGAAAAGGGTGAGTAATACCAAATTAATAGGATTTATCTTTTCCCGATAGTGAATCAACGCCAAATGCACGTTTGGCATTTGGCGGGTGCGGTTTCCTAACCGCACCTACCAAGATGGATCACGTTAATTGGGTATAACAAGGTTGCCGCAATACGCGCAGGCGTGGACCTCCGTATCACCACTAAACGCCTCACGTTCTGGAGCAACATAGGTTTCGTGATTAGTGACACAGTTTGAATTTTCACACTGATGGGAAGTTTCCCCAATATCACGCTTTGGGGGTTGTGTCAAGATAAGTTGTTCCAATCCCATGAGACTCGAAATAAGTGCCATCCGAACCGGTACTGCGTTTGCGGATTGTTCAAAATAAGCCGCACGTGGGTCATCGTCCAGCTCATAGGCGAGTTCGTTGACGCGTGGGAGTGGATGCATAATCATCGCATCCGGTTTAGCATTTTTCATCACTGCAGCATTCAGGAGATAACTACCGCGCACTGTTTTTGCATCTACAGTTGGCGGAAGGCGCTCCTCTTGTAGTCGATTCACATAGATAACATCAAGTGTTTCGATAACTTGTGTGACGTTTTCTACCTCAATAGGTTTCTGTCCGTGGATTTGCGCTAACCGCGTGAGTATCCAAGGCGGCATCTGTAACCCGTTCGGGGCGATGTGAACCAGTTTTCCATCGAATCTTGCAACCGCTAACGCAAACGAGTGTGCCGCACGCCCATACCGAAGATCACCACAGATACCAACGGTTAAACCTTCTACCTGTGATTTCCGCCGAATAATCGTATAGAGATCTGTGAGTGCTTGTGTCGGATGTGTGTGACTCCCATCTCCACCATTGATGACTGGGATATTAGCATAAGTTGCCATCACTCGTGCTGAACCTGCCCAGCTGTGCCGTACTACTATAATATCTGCATAGTTTGTGACCATCCGCGCGGTATCGGCAAGCGTTTCACCTTTTGTGACAGAGGTAGAACTCGGATCTGCAAAGCCGAGTGTTCCGCCGTTGAGCCGTTCCATTGCACTTTCAAAGGAGAGTCGGGTCCGCGTACTCGGTTCATAGAAGAGGGTGGCGAGCAATTTGCTTCGGCAAATTCCTGCCCATGTCTCTAATTGTGACTGCATGCCTGCTGCCAGTCGGAAAATCTGTTCAATCTCAAAATTCGACAAATCGTCAAGTGTTATCAGATGCCGCATTATCTCCTCTATGAACGTATTTTGAGTCCGTTTTCTAATTCGGGGGCGTTTCCATTCGCCAAAATCTGCATAAACGTTTCAAGACTGTCGACACGAGATGCTGTAAGCAGCAACTCCCCAAGGCGTTGCAAATCGTTGATATTTTCCAAAGTAGGTTTTAGAACTTGCACTGCATCAGGTTGGAATTGCATCTCAAGTAGTGCCATGATGTTTTGGATGGTGCCCTTCTTTTCACCTTGTTCCATACCTTGCTCCATGCCTTGCTCCATGCCTTGCTCCATGCCTTGCTCCATGCCTTGCTCCATGCCTTCTTTGTATGCCTTTTGTTTCGCTTCTGCTGAAAATTCTTCAAGACAGTATTGTATAAAAGGAGATTCTTGCATAATACCCTCCGGTAAACGTTGTAGAATCAGTTGTGGTGCGTAAACTAAGCCGCCAAAAACACCGAGTGCTGCAAATAAAATTTCACGAGTATTCTGATCAGTACTTACAGATGCTATAGCGTCAACACATCTCTCCAACCAACGAATTGAATCCGTTCTTTCTGGTGGTTTCATCAAAGGTGTGAGAGGTAGTAACCCAGGCACCTGTTTTTCTAAAATTGCTTCTCCCTCTATCTGGCTCAGTCTAATTACCTTGTAACGGAGTGTGTATTCGTACCCCATTCCTTTGTAAGCATAGTAACCTTTATCGTTTTTGCCTGCGTTAGGGTGTAGATAGAGAACATTGCAATAGACAGGCATTTCGTGCTGTTGGATGAGGAAACCGTTATACCCCGCAAGACGGGACCACATCGGTTTTCTGCTGTCGTCTGTTTGTACCTCAGTATGAAATATCGCCGTTTCATTGGGAAGCTGCACCTTTAAAGTGCTATCATTTTGGTGCGTTTTGAGAGTCGGTTGCTCCGTTTCGAGTTTCTCTAATACTTTGATGTTTGAATGCCCTACCATAAATTCTGCAAATTCTTGGGAATACCCAAGCATAACATATTTGATTGCGTTATCATAGTATTGTGCCATATTTTAAATTATACACCAAATTGTAAGAAAATATCAACATTTTCGCGTTGAACAAGTGTCGACCTTCAAACTCCCGACCAATTCCTTGACTGAACTCATGCCCATCTTTTTAAGGTAGTCGCTGATACCTTCTATCACTTCCATTGATGCTTGTGGATTGACAAAGTTCGCTGTTCCAACTGCGACAGCAGATGCACCAGCGATGAAAAATTCTACTGCGTCTGTTGCATTCATTATTCCACCCATCCCAACAATCGGAATTGAGACACTTTTGTATACCTCCCAAACCAATCGCAATGCCACAGGTTTGATCGCAGGTCCAGAAAGACCGCCAGTTACGTTGGCGAGTTCCGGTTTGCGTGTCTCAGCATCAATTGCCATGCCGAGTAGGGTATTAATCGCAGAAAGTGCATCTGTTCCCGCATCTTCAACGGCACGCGCAATCTCGGTAATATCTGTAACATTCGGTGACAGTTTCACCAATAGCGGTAGATGTGTCTTTGCCCTCACTGCTTTCACAAGTTGATATGCTAAGGTTGCATCAACACCAAAACTCATACCACCACAATCCAGGTTCGGACAAGAGATGTTGAGTTCCACGCCAGCAACACCGTCTGCCTCGCTTAACTTCTCAACGACTATTAGGTACTCTTCAACCGTTTTGCCACAGACATTGACAATCACCGGCACATCAAAATCTTGAAGATAGGGCAGTTTTTCCGAAATAAAACCATCTACTCCGACATTCTGCAGTCCAATAGCATTCAGCATACCGGATGGGGTTTCCATAATACGATCCATTGGATTGCCAGGCCACGGCACGCTTGTAACGCCTTTAACGACAACTGCGCCGAGTCGGTTTAAGTCTACGAAATCAGCGTATTCACTGCCGTACCCGAATGTGCCAGACGCTGTCATGACGGGGTTTCGCATCCGAATCCCGCCTATGTTTACATTGAGTGATGAGTTTGCAATATTCATCCTGATTTATAATAGCAGGTTTATTTGAAAATATCAAGCGGTTTGAAAAAGGAGTATATTTTTTTTAATGTTTATGGTAAAGTATACAATATGTTGACATGGACATGTAGGCGCGCTTTGCCAGCACACCAGTAGCGGTGCTCAAACACCCCTAATCTTAAATGTTCAAGTAATTATCCACTATATATTCTGAATATAAAAGAGAGGTAAACATGAAAAAAACGATAAAATTTGTGCTTATAGGCATCGGGGGCGTTGTTGTATTAGCAGGCATTGCTGCAGTATACATGTTTTGGCAGATGGGACAACCTCTCTATAAGTTCGGTTCTGTTAAGACAGCAGAAAACTTACGGAGTCCGTTGGAACCACCAGAGCAGCCTGATTCGTCTGTCTGGCGCGTCGAATCTGATATATCCCTTCATTTTGATGTGTACGGAAAAGGCAAGCCTGTTGTCATTATTCACGGCGGGCCAGGGATACCTTATGCAAACGCATGGAAAGGGCTAAAATCGTTGGAACAACAGCACACTTTCTATTATTATCATCAACGAGGTGCGGGGAATTCAACCAGACCGATTGACCGTTTTGAATCAAAAAATTATCCGAAGAATATGACTCAACTTGAGCAAACCCTCGGCATAAGCGCACAGATTGCAGATATTGAACGTATCCGCCGTATCCTCAAAGAAGATAAATTACTGCTAATCGGACATTCCTTTGGCGGTTTTATTGCTGCACTTTATGCAGCAGAATTTCCAGAGCGGGCCGAAAAACTGATCCTTGTCGCTCCTGCGGGGATGCTCACGCCACCGCGAAAAGAGAACAATATCTTTGATGCTGTCCGAAGCAGAATCCCTGAAAAAGAACTACCCAAGTATGATTCGCTTGTAAAGGAATACTTCAATTTCGGAGATATTTTCTCAAAAACGGATGACGATCTTGTAGATTTACATACGCAAATAGGGCACTATCTGTTGAAGGGGATGGGATACGATATATCCCTTATGGAAATACCACCTACACCAGGCGGATGGAGTTCATTCGCTGTTTATTTTAGTATCGGCAAATCACCGGACTATCGTGATGCTGTCGCAAACATTACAGCACCGACTCTAATTCTGCATGGAGATGATGACGATATTTCACTAAATGGTAGCAAGAAATACGAGGAGTTTATTCCCAATGCAAAATTTATCTCTATCGGTTGTTCCGATACAACTTCTGTATCCGGGCATTTTATATTTGATGATTGCCCAGATCAGTTCGCTGAAGCCGTTAGAGAATTTTTGACTAACGAATAAACGCTTCTATTTTTGACACATATTCCGTGAAATCTCTTTCCGCTAACATTTTCAAATTTTCTAACTGCACCACAGTATCTATATCCCAAAAATCTATTGTCGGATCAATCCGTAAATAATTATCCTTCAGTAGAAGTTTCGCTATATTTGCGGATGCGTGAGACTGCAGCGTCATCACATAAGAAACTAACTTTATACCGCCCCATCCCAAGAGAAACCCCCATCCCCGCCTTTTACGGTACATAGAAACCGAATGCCCTGTGCCAATTGACATAATCTTAACTTGTGTTGCCTCTTTCCCGAAATTCGTAAGTGCTTCTGTAAACGCAGCGATAGAAGGGTTATTTGCCCATAATCCACCATCTGCTAACAAACGGCTTTTTATGTCCTTTGGCGCAAAAAATGTAGGTGCAGCACATGAGGCGACGATCGCATCTCGCAGACAAACGTCCCCATCTGAATAATCGGATTTGTTCAGGTTTTCAATATAATTCGACCGAAAAATGTACAACTCACTTTTTGTAATCTCAGAAGTTGTTATCATCAAGGGGATTGCTATTTCGGATAAAGGTTTTGCGGGTATATGTTTCGCGATAATTTGCGCAAGTGTTTCGTTTGAATACTTGCTAACAAACAACGGATTCCGATACCACTTTTTTCGGAATATATCGGGTGCCTCAATCTCAAAGAGCTCTACGATCTCATCCATCGGAATGTCTGAAGCAATAGCACCAGCAATAATCGCGCCCGTGCTTGTCCCTACGATAAGGTCAAAACAGTCTTTGATATGCATATCAAGTAGATGCTCTACCTTGTTTAAAAATTGGGCAGCATAGATGCCGCGGGTGCCACCGCCATCTAAAGCGAGAATATGAAAGGTGTCCGTTTTGTCCATTGATTTTCTCTATTCGTTTATTTATCATAATCAAGTTACCACATCTCTTTGCCAAAATCAACTGATTTTCGGTTTGACTTCAATTAATGTATGTGGTAAAATCGCTTTATGTGTAAAGGAAATAAGGAGTAGTACATTTATTGCATCAAAATATTCTACAACCTATCTCATAAATCGTAGGAGGGGTTTCTAACCCCGATTCACTGGACACGCGATCCGGTGAATTTGGACAAAATTGCATTTATGAGATATGCTGTACAGAACCTTGTGAAGGCAGTGAAATATGAAAGAAAAACCAAAAGAAAAGATCGAGCAGACACCGGAGTCTCCTATAGACGAGGATACCAACAGATCAGGCAAAAAACCCGAAGCTGAATCCTCTGTCAGTCTCACAATTCAACAACAATTTAACCAATTAAAACGTGAGTATTTAAATGATCGCTCCAATTCAATGAATCGATTGTTAGTTTTTATCTGCATAGTGCTTATCTTTTTTACGGTTATGATTCCGATTGTAACAGGTATAGCTGCGTATTTGGTCTATGAAAGGTTTGCGGATATGGAATCCCAAATGCTAAACCGCGTGAACGAAGCGAAAAATCAAGCTACCGAGGCGAAAAAACATGCTAACGCAGCAGCGCAATCCCTCAAGAAAATCAAGGAACATCAGGCCAAATTAAAAGAAGTGATATCGAAATTGACAAGTAAAGACTTCAGCAATCCAAATAAAGTTGAAATTTTCAAGACAACCATTGAAGATATTCTGAAAGACCCTGTGATTTCACTTGAAGACAAAGCTATCATTGAAACTTACAAACTGCAAAATGCTGGTCAAATCCCAGAGGCAATCGAAAAATGGAGATCCATCGCTAATACCGCCAGAGGTGTCAACAATAACTTAACTGCCCGTGCATTCTTCTCTATCGGCTATCTCCATTCGGAACAAAATGAAAATGATCCGGCACTCTCTGCTTACGACCAAGCAATTGAACTAATGCCAAATTTCGCTGAGGCATATACCAGTCGTGGTGTCGTGAAGAGCAAACTTGGGGACACTGATGCGGCTATTGCCGACCATGACGAAGCGATACGCCTAAAACCCGATTTTGCTGAAGCATACATCAATCGTGGCACGGCAAAGCGCACCCTTGATAAACACGAGGAAGCGATCACAGATTTTGACGAGGCGATCCGTCTCAATCCAAATTCTGCTACTGCATATACGCATCGTGGTGTATCAAAAAGTGCTTTGGGCGAACATCAACAGGCGATCACTGACTATAACGAAGCGATTCGGCTTAACCCAAATTTTGCGAATGCTTATATCCATCGTGGAGCGGCGAAGCGTGCGTTAGGTCAAAGAAGCGCAGCAGAGAAGGATATGCAAAAGGCATTGGAACTTGCGAAACAACAGGGAAAGTAGAACCCTAAAGTTAACGTGAGCTCGGTCTAAGCAATTTTTTGTAACGCAAACTGTCCGAAGATTAACTTATTTCTCATCTGCAAGTTCTGAACATGGTTTTTCTACTTTTATCGGCACAACAGAAAGTCGACAACCAAGCGCATTGAGGATAGTTCCGAGTGTATCAATATGTGGTGCTTTATCACTTGAAAGTATTTTTTCCAAGGCATCTGGCGACATTTGGGTTCGTTTGGCAAGTTCAGATATACCTCCTTGGGTTTCTGCGACAACTTCAAGTGCACTTTGCAGCGTAGTTACGTTCTCATAGGTTTGGAACTCCTCCATTATAGCATCAAGAAAATGGACTGTTTCTTCACGGTTCATGGAAAGTCGTTTAGTCAGGTATTTTCGCCAAGCAGATATTTTTTTCATCGTTACGTCTCCTTGAAATCTCTCCAATATGTTTTTGCACGTTCAATGTCGCGTTGCTGAGATGATTTATCGCCACCACATAGTAAAAGAATGATTGTGTTATCCACCACACCAAAATAAATACGATAACCTTTACCGACATGTATACGTAACTTATACACTCCACCACCCACTGATTTGTAATCACCTAAATTACCTGATTCAAGTGAAATTAGACGTGCTTCTATCCTTCCTTGTGCCCTTGCATCTCGTAATGATTCAAACCAATCAGTGAAAGGCACTCTGCCATTCTGTGTTCTATAGAATACTAATTCTCTTGGTCGTATTTCAAACATTGAGTTATGTTTCGATATCGGTTTCTAACGGCACAATAGAAAGCCGGCAGCCAAGCGCATTGAGAATGGTACCGAGCGTATCAATGTGCGGTGCTTTATCACTTGAAAGTATCTTTAGCAAAGCATCTGGAGACATGTGAGTCCGTTTGGCAAGTTCAGAAATCCCTATTTGTGCTTCTACGACGGTTTTTATACCTTTCAAGAAGAAAGGTGTATCGTTATCTTGCTGATATTCTTCCAATGCTATATTAAGATAGCCAATCGCTTCTTCCTTGTCGGCAGCGAGACGTTCAATAAGATAATCATGCCATTTTCTAAATTTTCTCATCGTTGTGCTTCCTTATATTCCATCCAATAGGTTTTTGCCTGTTCAATATCCCGCGTTTGCGATGACTTGTCACCTCCACAAAGCAGGACAATAACTGTGTTTGCAACTTCTCCAAAATAGATGCGATAACCGGGTCCGAAGTGGAGCCGTAATTCAAAAACGCCTTCTCCAACAAGTTTACAATCGCCAAAATTACCATTTTCAAGACGGTTAATCCGCCTCTCAATTCTGTTAATTATCGTTTTATCTCGGATTGATTCAAACCATTCAGTGAAAGGTTCTCTCCCGCTTTGAGTGCTATAGAATTCTAATTCTCGCGGTTGTGTGTTAAGCATTAGTTATTTTCTAATGTAATTTCAGAACAAGAGTTCTCGGTTTCTAATGACTCAATGGAAAGTCGACAGCCAAGCGCGTTGAGGATAGTTCCGAGTGTGTCAACATGCGGTGCTTTATCACTCGAAAGGACCTTTAGCAAGGCATCTGGTGACATGTGAGTCCGTTTTGCAAGTTCAGAAATACCTATTTGTGCTTCTACGACGGTTTTTATACCTTTCAAGAAGAAAGGTGTATCGCTATCTTGCTGATATTCTTCCAATGCTACATTAAGATAGCCAATCGCTTCTTCTTGGTCAGCAAGTTCTTCCATTAAAAACTCATGCAAAGTTCTAAACTTTTTCATGTTATGTTTCCTTATATTCCAACCAATAAGTTTTTGCGCGTTCAATATCCCGCTGCTGTGATGATTTGTCGCCACCAAATAAGACAAGAATAATTTCGTTACGGACTTCACCAAAATAAATCCGATAACCGGATCCGAAATGGAGTCTTAGTTCAAAAACGCCTTCACCAACAGATCTATAATCTCCAAAATTCCCTTCTTCAAGCCGTTCAAGTCTTCTTTGGATTCGATATCTCGTGTTAGGATCTCGAATTGATCTATACCATTCGTTAAAAGGTTCGCTGCCGTTTGGCGTTCGGTAAAATTGTAATGTTCTCGGTTGTGCGTTACGCATTGACAAGTATGAAAAAGAAATTGATTGCAAAAACTTTACTGTTTTGCTTGTCTTAATCAGGATAAATTAGTATAACACGTTTGCCCTCGATCGTCAATTTCAAATTGGAAACAAACAATATCTGAAAGACGATCACAATAAAAAAGAGTTTCTTAAAATTCACTTGTCTATTTGCGCTTTACATGATACGATAATAGTATCATGACGTATTGACATCGGGTTCAAATTGTAAAAATATTACCCGAACTTATGGAAGGAGAACGTGGAGATGCAGCACGAACTCACTGCAGAACAAATTGATTTTTATCAGAAAAACGGATACCTTGTCATTGAGAACTTTCTGGATGCTGAGGAATTAGAAGAATGGCGGAGATGCACCGATGAATCTGTAACCGAGAGGCTTGGAAATTCTGTTGAATTCTTCACAAACCAACTGGATCCGTCTAATTTTTATGCACGGGTGTTTACCCAATGTTTACGCCTTTCAGATACACACTCCGGCATGCGAAAGTTAGTGCATGACCCCAAAATAGGAAAAATGGCAACGCAATTGGCTGGAACTGATGGCATGCGAATTTGGCACGACCAAGCATTGATTAAACCGCCTAATGGTAATCCTACCGCTTGGCACCTTGATGTCCCATACTGGTCATTTGACTCGCGCGATGCCGTCTCGTTTTGGGTTGCATTAGATGACGCGACACTTGGAAATGGGTGTATGTGGTATCTGCCCGGTACTCACAAAGAAGCGCGGTTTGATAACGTCGGCATTGGTGAAAACATTGGGGCGCTGTTTGATGTTTACCCAGAATGGAAACAACTTGAACCGCAATCTGCACCGTGTCCCGCGGGTTCTATGGTGTGGCATAACGGTTTGTGTGCACACGGTGCGGGGGCAAACATGACGTTTTCGCATCGACGAGCAATGACCTGCGGTTTCATGCCTGATGGATGCACCTTCAATGGAAAAAGAAATATTCTGCCAGAAGATTATTTTAACTCACTTGAAGTTGGTGATGTGCTTGATGATGAAGTTCAAAATACGCTTGTTTGGCACAACGATTGGGACGCTTAAAGGAGTTGCCAGAAAGAGGTATTTGATTCACCGAAAGATGTTTTGTGCCTCTAAGTCCCTCTTAACCGAAAACTGACAACCGATAACTATTAAAAAGGATAACAAAGAACATGGCAAAACAACCAAATATCGTCCTGATGGGAGTGGATTCCCTTCTTGCCACACACATGAGTTGTTACGGGTATCATAGACAGACAACACCACACATTGACAAGTTTGCCGAGGGCGGCACGCTTTTTGAGAAAACCTATAGTCCTTACATCCCAACAACAAGTGCTTATGCATCAATGCTCACAGGCATGGACACCTTCAGCACGCAAGTTGTAGCACTCCGACACCAAGGACCACTCCGCGAAGAAGTGAAAACGCTGGCGGAAATACTGAAAGAAGCCGGTTATGATACTACCTGCGTTGGATTCGGTGGACCGAGTGCGCGCGGTTTTGATACCTATCTTGAATTTTCTGGGTGGGGACCTGATGACACAGGACGCAGCCCCAAAGCGGAAAACCTAAACAAAACAACCCTCCCTGAATTGAATCGGTTAATAGACCAGATCGATGAAAAGCCATTTTTCCTGTTCTTGCGACACATGGATCCACACTCACCCTATCTGCCCCCTGCCCCCTATGAACGGATGTTTTATCATGGTGATGAATGTGATCCGAGCAATAAATCCATGGAACCTGTGATGTCATTTAAACCTTTTTGTGATTACTTTGCTTCCTGGATGCCCGTAGGAATTACAGATAAAGATTATGTTATCGCCCAATACGATGGCGCAATTGCATATATGGATGCTTGTATCCAGACGCTCTTTAATGCACTTGAAACCCGCGGTGTATTAGACGAGACAATAGTCATCATCAATGGCGACCATGGTGAAACACTTTATGACCACGAATGCTGGTTTGACCATCACGGACTCTACGATGTTACGCTGCATGTACCGCTCATTATCCGTTACCCCGGGCGTGTGCCTGCAGGAAAACGGGTTGCAGGCTATAATCAACACAAAGACCTTGTCCCAACACTCCTTGAATTAGCAGATATTGAAACAGACATTGCATTTGATGGTGATAGTCTCACACCTTTAATAAGTGGTGAAATTGCATCCTACGATAGCGAATTCTATATCACAGAATGCACATGGATGCGAAAGCACGGATGGCGAACTCCTGAATGGAAACTCATCGTTGCACTTGAACCTGATTTTCATTACAAGCCGCCTGTTGAACTCTATAACCTCATTCAAGACCCCGATGAGAATGAAAATCTCGTTGAGACACATCCGGACATTGTCAACGTTCTGGAAACACGAATGAAGAACTGGATTTTCCAACGTGAAAAGGAAACAGGATTGCCGAACCCGATTATGAATCAAGGCGATTGGCACGGACACAAAGGTGTAGGTCCCTTTAAATCATCAGATCAAGCGTATAACACAATGCACATCGGAAATCCGGGTGAGGCAGCGCGGTTACAAGCAAAATCACGGGATGAGTAGGAATTAGTTTTACGTAGGTTGGGTAGAACGCAGTGAAACCCAACTTTTACAGCACAATGTCGGGTTTCGCTACCGCTCTACCCGACCTACGAAGAACTGATAACCGACAACTATATTAAGAAAGGAAAACGAAATGCCAGATTATACACGAGATGAAGTTTTAGGGCGACTCCATTCGGAGTTAGACAAAGGTAAATCCTTGCTTGCAGTTGGTGCGGGAACGGGTATCACCGCGAAATTTGCGGAAAAGGGTGGTGCCGATCTGATTGTGATTTACAACTCTGGTCGCTATCGGATGTCAGGTTTTGGGTCATGCGCTGGGCTTTTAGCTTACGGCGATGCAAATGCCATCGTGATGGAGATGGGTGAACGAGAAGTCTTACCTGTTGTCCAAGAAACACCTGTTATCGCTGGTGTAAACGGCACAGACCCCACACGAAGGATGAGCAACTTCTTAAAACAGGTTCGCGATGTAGGTTTCGACGGTGTCAATAATTTTCCCACCGTCGGCGTGATTGATGGCACTTTTCGGGTAACACTTGAAGAGACAGGAATGGGTTTCTACAAAGAGGTTGAGACGATTGGCATCGCACATGAGATGGATCTGTTCACCATCGTCTATGTCTTTAACCCCGAAGAGTCTGAGCAGATGGCAAAGGTCGGTGCGGATGTTATTATTGCACACATGAATACAACGATTGGTGGCACTATCGGCGCGGAAACTGCTTTTACGCTTGAAGATGCAGCAGTACGTGTGCAAGAGATTTGTGATGCAGCAAAAGCACAAAACCCTGATGTGATCTGTTTGTCACATGGGGGGCCAATCGCAAAGGCACCAGATGCTGCGTATATCAATGAGCATACTGATACCGTCGGGTTTGTCGGAGCATCCAGCATTGAACGGTTTGCATGTGAGGAGAGTATTCCACGGGTTACTGCCTCGTTCAAGGAATGAAAATTGGATGCCGCAGAATATACTTTTTTAATTAAAATTTTCACCTATCTATAGGAAACTTCCACATGCAATCAAAATGGTTTTTATTCGTTACCATCGCGCTCTTATTGAATTTTTGCATCTTTGGTTTAGCACAGCAGCCAACTATTCTTAAACATGGCAGTTCTATTCAATCAATTGAATTCTCCCCTGTAGATGTCTCGCTTGTTGCCAGTGCCAGTGATGACCACACCGTCAAAATATGGGATTTGCAGCGTAATACAGCAACAACCCTCACTGGACACACCGACAAAGTTAATGCTGTAGCTTTCTCTCCGGATGGAAAATTACTCGTCAGTGGCGGCAATGACCGCGCTTTGAAACTTTGGGATGTCCAGCTGAAACAAAATATCGCCACATTAAAACATATTCCGTCAGGCGTTAGTCCATCACAAATCAATTCTGTAGCTTTTTCACCTGATGGAGAAATGTTTGCAAGCGCAGGGTATCAAAGTGTCAAATTATGGGATGTTGGCAACCGTAGAGAAATCGCAACACTTACGCATGATGACTGGGTTCATGCTGTAGTTTTTTCTCCTGATGGACAACTCCTTGCCGCCGTAGACGGAAAACGGATGAAGATTTGGGATGTCAGGAAACGCCAAATTATCAAACAACTGGAGAGTGATGCGAATTGGATCGGTGCCATCGCTTTTTCACCAGACAGTCAAATCTTTGTCGGTGCTGGTTCAGAAGGGATTATCAAATTTTGGTCGGTGTCGAATTGGAAAGTGATCAGGGAATTTAAAGATGTTTCGTCGGTATCGGATCTTGCCTTTTCGCCAGACGGTAAGAGCCTCGCCAGCGCCGGTCATGCAGTAGTCGTTTGGTCTGTTGAAAATGGTAAAAGGGTTACTTCATTTTCGGAACACACCGGTTGGGTTATGGAAGCGGCCTTCTCACCGGACGGAACTGCCATCGCAAGCGGAGGTCTTAAGGATGGAGCTCTCTATGTCCAGAAGATCACAAAACGTAGAAAATCACAAGGTAAACCTAATACTGTACGTCTGATTTATTTCCTTCCAAGTGACCGCACGCCACAACCGGACATAGACGCAAAGTTAGATAAATTGATAAAGAAGGTACAGCTAATCTACGCCTCACAGATGGAACATCATGGATTCGGTAGAAAAACTTTTAAGTTTGAAACTGACCCTACCGGTAAAGCAGTGGTGCATCATGTAAGGGGCAAGTTCAAAGATGAATTTTATCAAAAAAAGTCTGGGAAGATATGGGATGAAATTGATAAAAAGTTTGACACGTATAATAACATCTATCTCGCAGCTTTAGATAGTAGCATAGAACTCCTTGATGGCTACGCATGCGGGTTTGGTGGAACACGTGGCGATTTTGGTGGAACAGTTCTTATCCCCGCCTCAGGTTACTGTTTTGATGAAAGTGATGTGACTGTCCACGAACTCGGACACGCCTTCGGATTAGCACACGATTATCGCAACAATTTGAAGCCGTGGATAGATTTATATTCGAATGAACCGATGACGACATCTTTCTGTGCTACACAGTGGTTGGATGTACATCGCTATTTCAATACGCACGAAACCGAATCCAACCAACTCACGACAATCCAGATGGCAACCTCAACCCGTGTAAACGAGACTAACAGCGTCCGTTTCCAATTCAAAATAACTGACCCAGACGAACTCCATCAGGCACAATTTCTTATCCCAGAATCTCATGAATCGCCTTTCTCAAAATTGCAGGATTTTAAAGCCTTGAATGGTCAAGAAGACACTGTCGAATTTGTTACAACGCAATTGACCCCAAAGACGACTTTTGTACAGGTTCGTGTCATGGATAAACAGGGATACTTTACCGAGAAGAAGTTTCCAATCGCAATAGATGCTCTGCTACCACCGCCCAAAATTGTATCAATACCAGATGCTAATTTAGCAGCTGCCATACGCAAAGCATTGGGTCTTTCGCCAAATGATTCAATCACACAATTAGATATGCTTAACTTATTCGGTTTAAATCCGCACGGAAATTTTGATGTCAGCAACCACAATATAACCGACCTAACAGGTATTGAACATGCAGCGAATCTAACAAGTTTAAATCTCAGTAAAAATCAGATTCGTGACATTCGTCCCCTCGCAAAAATGAAGAATTTGCGTGTTTTAAAGATTGACGGAAATCAAATCACGAATGTTAAACCGCTCACGGAGATGACAAACTTACGAGAATTGTCGCTAACACAAAATCCAATTGAGGACATGTCCCCTATCCGTGCGCTACTTGAAAAAAGTCCTAATGTCCGTCATGATGCATGGCATCTCATCTACAATGTGGATAAAATTGTCGGTCCGTGGCTTTGGATGATCGCGCCAACAGAACCCGGACAAGGCGGTGCAAATTCCATTGATGTAGATTCACTTGCTACCATTAGTAAAGGCATTGTGACTGAACAAACCGTTGCGGTAAAAGGTGTGAAAGAAGACGATGTCGTTGGTCATAATGTTTGGAGGCGGACAAAAATTAGTGAGACGAGCGACAACAATCTCAATGAGCTTGTCAAAAAAATCGGTTTCAAACTTGGTGTTGATCCAACAATTACAGCAAGAGATGTTTACGTGAAGGATCACTCTGCTTACGCACTCATCACGCTAAAGTCGGCTATTGATCAATCTAACGTGAGGATGTTTGCTGGAAGTGATGACGCTATCAAGGTGTGGCTCAACGGTAAAGTCGTGTATAAAAAAGCTGTTAATCGGGGGGCAGACAACTTTCAAGATAGTTTCAAGGTTGGTTTGAAGGCAGGCGATAACCTTCTGCTGGTTAAAGTTAGTCAGGTCGGTGGTAAATGGAGTATGTTCATCGGCATTGATGCAGATGTGTCCATGAAATAGTGATAGAGTGTTAGATATGACAATAATATCAGAAAAAATGATGTTAGGTAAGGTAAATGAGTTCCAAATACTAAATGCAGATGATACTGAATTAATGCGTATCAGCCAAGAAGGGACTTTGTCGCTGAACTTGAACGAGATGCAGACAATTCAGACCCATTTTACAGCACTGCAACGCAACCCAACCGATGTAGAACTTGAGACTATTCCGCGCGATTTGATTGCGGCAATTAAGCGTCCTGTTTATGTGAGTGGAATCTGCTCGGATTATTGATGGGCTGCCGGATGAGATAACTGGGGAGTAAGGTATAACAGAAGAAAAAGAGAAATCGCTAAGATGGTTGTTCCAGCTCGTCGAGGCGCGATAGTTTTTCCGCCGAACCAAAAACAACTTGCGGACATTTTCTCAATCTGATAAACTGTATAAATCCAGTTTTGGATGGTACTGCAAAGTTTGCCGCAAGGCATGTCTGCCACCCTCCCACCTTTTTGCAGGGGGATAAATCAAACTGGCACTGGAACACCTCATGAAAACGCTTCTCGCCTTCTTGATACTCTTTTATATGATCGCGTTGCCGGCTCTTGGTGAGTTAACCACTCAAGATCTGGAAAAGATACGTCAGATCGTCAAAGAGTCGGAAACCGCCTTAAAGGCAGATATGAAAGAGTTAGAAACCGCCTTAAAGGCAGATATGAAAGAGTCGGAAACCGCCTTAAAGGCAGATATGAAAGAGTTAGAAACCGCCTTAAAGGCAGATATAGAGAAAATAACCTCAAAACTTGATACGATAGATACGCGCCTTCGGACTGTAGAAACAGGTGTTGCGGAATTACGAGGACGTAACATTGGCGTTTCAGTCCTAAAAGATTGGCTTGTTGTCCTCTGTGCGGTTGCTGCTGTCATCATCTCAATCATTGCCTTACGAAAAAAACAATCCACCGTCTCACCGACTACACAGGCCCCCAAAAAGGCAGCGTCTCAATGAAAGGCATAAGGCCGTGTGCTGTTCGTCGTGCTACTTATTTTTCCCGTCGTCCGATTGATGAGCGGCCGGTGTTAGATCAAATAGTTTCTGAGAACCACCCGTTTTTGGACATCTCAGAGAAGGAGAAACAACTCATGCAAAGCATGGCAGAACATTACTTACAACAAGGCATTGAACAAGGCATTGAACAAGGCGAAACACAAACCAAACGCGAAGATATCCTCAAACTTTTACAGCTCCGATTTCACGATGTGCCAGAACCACTTGCTGAAACGATTCGCAGCCTTGATGACCGCAACTGGCTTGAGACGCTTTTTGAGAAAGCCGCCACTACCCAAACGCTTGAGGAACTTCGGACAGAAGTTGACGCGCTTGCCGAAGATGAAAAGCATAACGAACACGCAGAATAAAACAGAGACAAAACGACACGCGGATTTATCATACAGCGAAATCTTTCCTTGGCAGGTCTCAGTCTATCCTTGCATTTTAGATTAACTTCTTGACGTGTCTAACAATATAGATTGGCTGTAATTAAACTTTGGAAAAAGCGGAAAAAATAATGTCTAATAAGGTAAATGAATTTCAGATTCTAAATGCAGACAATACTGAATTAATGCGAATCAGTCAAGAAGGCACTTTGTCGCTGAACTTGAACGAACTGCAGACAATTCAGGCCCATTTTGCAAAACTGCAACGCAACCCCACCGATGTAGAACTTGAGGTTATTCTGCGCGATTTGGTTACGGCAATTATGCGTCCTGTTTATACGAGTTAAAAATTTCCTACGAAAACAATTGATAATCAACACAAGCTGTGGTATACTCTTTTCAACTGTTTTACCAAGAGGTAGATACCATGAAAACGCTCCCGTTAGAAACTGACCATAAAATCAAATTACCACGTGATTGGGTCCAAGAACTGGGGTTGGAATCGGCTGTCATGCTTGAACGGACAGATGAGGGTATCCTTATCCGTCCCTACACAACACAGACGTGGGACGAGATTTATGCCGAAAAACTCAAAATAGGCACTCCTGCAGCATTAGACTTGTCCGAGGTAAGCGGTGATGACCTTATCTTCTGATCAATTTGCCGGACGCGGATTAGACGCAATGCTAATTGTCTATTCCTTGCTTGAGGACCATCCCGCCTCTGCTGTTTGCGAATCGTTTATCCGAGAGCATGCCAGTTGGCACACGACGACACTTACGTTGTTGGAAGCAGTATCGATTCTCACAAAGATTTATGATATAGGTTTCAACCTTGCTTCACAACAGCTCTCCCAATTTTCCGCAGGACCGATTGAAATTATTGAGGTAGACCTGCCGATAACCCTCACGTCGATGCAGATCGCCGACGCATTGGAAATTGATATTACTGATGCGGTACTTTTACAGGCAACGCGCGCACGAGGTGCTAACGTCTTAGCAACGGATGACCGGAAACTAATACAAGCCTGCGATCAGGTAGATATAGTTGTTGAAAATCCGATTGATGTTTCGCTTCGGCGACAGATGGCGAGTTGGGAATCAGAGAACTTGCCGCAAAAAGGGTTGCCACGCATTCTGAAGCGGATTCATCATTGGCTACGTCAGAACCATCAACATGCTGCCGAAGATTTTTGGTCTCGAACAGGAGGCGGAAGCCACCTGCCTTAACTCCCAAGAAATCTCCTCAACCACTTATATGAAAGCATTACAGGCTTTGAAAAGCAGTTGAGTCTTGACTATAGATTACGGAGAAAGTAATGCCCAAAAAGGTAAATGAATTTCAGATACTAAATGCAGATGATACTGAATTAATGCGTATCAGTCGAGAAGGCACTTTATCGCTGAACTTGAACGAAATGCAGACAATTCAGTCCCATTTTGCAACATTGCAACGCAATCCAACCGATGTTGAGCTTGAGACAATTGCACAAACATGGTCGGAGCATTGCGTCCACAAAACCTTTAAAAGCATTATTCTCTACTCCGAAGAAGGGAAGGAAACAGAACAGATTGATGGCTTGTTTCCGACCTACATTCAACGCGCAACAGAGGTAATAGACAAACCGTGGTGTGTCTCCGTATTTTCGGACAATGCTGGTATCATCGAATTTGATGAGGAATATAATCTCGTTTTCAAGGTAGAAACGCACAATCACCCATCTGCAATTGAACCCTATGGCGGTGCGGGGACAGGTATCGGCGGTGTAATTCGAGACTCTCTCGGCACAGGACTCGGCGCAAAACCGATTCTGAATACAGATGTTTTTTGCTTTGGCTTGCCGGACACACCTTATGAGAAATTGCCGAAAGGCACGCTGCATCCTAAACGCGTATTCAAGGGTGTTGTTGCTGGTGTGCGGGACTATGGTAACCGAATGGGTATCCCTACCGCAAACGGTGCTATTCTTTTTGACACACGCTACACTGCAAACCCACTCGTCTTTTGTGGAAACGTCGGGTTAGTCCCGAGAGATAGATGTGACAAATCCGTTGAACCTGGTGATTTAATTGTTGCTGTTGGTGGACGCACCGGGCGCGATGGGATTCACGGTGCCACCTTCTCCTCAGCAGAACTTGACGATACCTCTGAAAACCTTGGTAGTGTTGTTCAAATCGGCAATCCGATTATGGAGAAGAAGATTGTTGATGCACTTTTACAGGCACGCGATCAAAACCTATACCGTTCAATCACAGATTGCGGTGCAGGAGGGTTCTCATCTGCTGTCGGTGAAATGGGAGAAGACACAGGTGCCGAGGTGCATCTGGAACGGGTGCCTCTAAAATACGAAGGATTAGCACCGTGGGAAATCTGGTTGTCAGAAGCACAAGAACGGATGGTCCTCGCTGTTCCACCCGAAAATCAGCAAGAACTGATGGAGATTTGTGAGGCAGAGATGGTTGAGGCAACTGTGCTTGGCAGCTTCACAGATACCCACAGATTACAGGTTTTCTATGAAAGCGCGTTAGTTGCGGATTTAGATATGCAATTTCTGCACAAAGGGTTGCCACAACAGGTCAAAAAAGCAACTTGGCAACCGCCACAACACCAAGAAATGCCATCGCGAGACAGCCAAACCGAAAACTACACTGAAGACCTGTACCGACTCCTTGCCAGTCCAAACATCGCCAGTAAAGAATCTGTCATCCGCCAATATGACCATGAGGTGCAAGGGGGAATCGTTATCAAACCTCTCGTCGGTATCCAAAACGATGGACCAAGCGATGCATGCGTTGCTACGCCGATTATAGGTAGTGAGAAAGCGGTCATTATTGCAAACGGCATCAATCCAAAATATAGCGATGTTGATGCGTATATCAGCGCAGCATCGGCAATTGATGAGGCACTCCGAAATATAATCGCTGTCGGAGGAACACTTGAAAAAACAGCACTATTAGACAATTTCTGTTGGGGAAACCCCGATAAACCTGACCGTCTTGGACCATTAGTTCGTGCAGCAAAGGCGTGTTACGACATTGCTACTGCTTACGGCACGCCCTTCATCTCTGGGAAAGATAGTCTTTACAACGAATACCGAGATACGACAACAGGCGAGCAACGCGCAATTCCTTCAACGTTGCTCATATCTGCAATATGCGTGATGCCCAACATTCGCAACGCAGTTACAATGGATGTGAAATCCCCTGGGAATCTCATCTATGTCGTTGGCAACACCTACGCTGAATTGGGAGGATCCCACTACTTCGGTATCCATAATTTCATCGGTAATACTGCCCCTGCTGTTCGTCCAGACGAAGGGAAGCTAACAATGGAAAAACTTAGTTGTGCCATCAACCGTGGATTGGTGCGTTCCTGCCATGATTGCTCAGAGGGTGGCATCGGTGTTGCAGCAGCAGAGATGGCTTTTTCAGGTGGATATGGGATGTCTTTAAATCTTAACAAAGTCCCAACCGGAGAAGAGATTCCTTTTGATGATTTTCTGCTATTTTCTGAGACGAACAGCCGTTTTCTCGTTGAAATTGAACCGAAACACCAAGACGCTTTTGAAAACCAGATGACAAGAGTGCCAATTGGCTGCTTAGGCACCGTAACAGAAACATCGGATTTTACCATTAATGGATTAACGGGCAAACACTTTGTGGAAACTACAATTGGGACACTAAAATCCGCTTGGCAAACCCCGTTGCATTCGTAACTTTTAAGCGCCAGATGTGTTTAATCAAATATAGTCCAGCCTATAATTTTGATGTATCTTAATTGCTGTGGTGTATCCAACATACTTGTGTGAATGTAAGAGGCGCAATGAATTGCGCGACTACAAACGCCGTAAATCTAAAAAAATTGTATAGATATTCTTAGATTTTACCATAAGGGAGACAATTGTGAAACCGAAGGTACTGATCTTACGAACAGCGGGAACGAACTGTGATGCGGAAACCGATGTAGCGTTTCAACTTGCTGGAGCAGAAACAGATTTAGTCCACATCCAGAATCTCATATCTGGTAAGACAAACCTATCCGATTATCAAATTCTCGCTATCCCAGGTGGATTTTCTTATGGCGATGATATTGCAGCGGGTATATTGCTTGCGGTAGAAATGAAACACAAACTGAGAAAGGCACTTGAGCAGTTTGTCGCTGACAATAAACTCATAATTGGAATATGCAATGGGTTTCAGGTGCTGGTGCGGACAGGATTGTTGCCAGGAACAGAAAACAGCAGTCCTGCAATTACACAGCGTGCAACTTTAGCGATGAACACATCAGCAAAATTTGAGTGTCGCTGGGTTGAATTGAACACACAACAGAGTCCTTGCGTCTTTACAAAAGGTATAAAACCGCATCTTTATCTCCCCGTAGCGCATGCTGAAGGTAGGTTTACTGCCCCTCCCGATGTGATAGAAAAATTAAAGGTGAATAACCAGATTGTATTCCGATATGGCAGGACACAGCAATCATCTCCCAACAAAACGGAATATCCACACAACCCGAACGGTTCTGATGCGGATATTGCCGGAATTTGTGATACAACAGGCAGAATTTTTGGCTTGATGCCCCATCCTGAACGTTTTTTAACAAAATACAACCATCCCCGTTGGACACGAGAAGATTTGCCTGAAGAAGGCGATGGGCTCGCGATTTTCAAAAACGCTGTTAACTACGCGAAAGCGAATTTTTCATGAACAATAAATTATCGCGACGGTTACTCCCCTTCTACATGAAATTGCCTGTTTTTTGGGCATTTATTATTGTTACATTTGTTGGTGAGGTGCTGTGGGTCGCAACAATTTCTAAATTTCCTTGGATTGATCTGCGCTGGTCAAGTTTCGGATACGCTTTCGGTATTGTGCTTGGGTTTATGCAAGGGAAATGGACATCACGACTCTGGGAAAAGTCATATCTACAAGTCTTGAGACGGGAGATAACTTTCTGGCAAGCAAAAGGTGCGAAAAGTTTGACATATTTTACCTGTTTTGCCCTTGGCTTACCAGTCGTTGGGATTATCTTAATTAGGTCAATGGCTCAGTTAGCAGGAATACAATCTTACGTTTTCGGTTTCGTAGGTGGTATGAATGTCGCATTGCTGTTGTGGGTGCGGCGCATCCCTAAGTGAATTAGAAAATCAATAGACACTTTTATCCTCCGGGTAGGCGAGGTTTCCTAACCTCGCCAGCACAAAGTGTCCAAATAATTCTAAAATCCACCAGAATTTGGCATTCGTCATTAACGCAATTGCCAAAAACCATTTCTGTAATTCAACCTTTGTCCTATGAAATATCTGCCGCAGGTTACCTTGAACGATGCTTCACACTTTGGACACCGTCATCTACCTACACGATTAACACCTTTCTCGGACTTTCGGACAACCTTCGGACTTTCACAATGTGGACAACTGGACTTATTACCCCATCTAACCTTTTCTAAATGTGCTATACACGCTTCTTGGTCAGGAAAACGCTGCATAACTTCAACGATGTTCATTAAAAATACTCCTTCAATAAAAAAATTGTTGAAAGAGTTGCATTTTCCTGATAAGTTATGTATAATACTTTAAAGAGTCGACCAGAAAAAGCAACTCCAGCTATTTTCGGTCTTTGTAGGGAGGCGACTACCTCCCTACTTCACTACATAAATGATACAATTTTTAATCTAATTTGTCAAATTAAAAATCAGGATAAACATAGATGTAGACTACACTTATCGGACTTTCCGCAGTGCCCCACCTACTTATTGCCAAATGAAACGTCTTACCAATTTAGGACTATACGACAATCAAATACAGGATATTACCCCTCTTACGGGTTTGACACAACTGACAAGTTTATCACTTGGCAATAATAAGGTTCGAGACATCAAACCGATTGCTGGAATGACAAACTTAAGAAGGTTATCTATGTCGGATAATCAAATTCGGGACATCAGCATCGTTGAGAACTTTAAGCGGTTAACACATCTTTTTATCAGCGATAACCCAATTCAAGACATGTCCCCAATTCGCAGACTTCGTAAACAGCTTCCTGATTTGTATGTGGACGTTAAAATTGATTAGTAATCAACTTGAAATAAAGAATGGAGCATCAACGGAAAGATTTTCATACAATTAATATAGTATCACAAGGAGAGTATGAAACATGGTAAAGTTAGCAATAAATGGCGGCGAACCCGTTGTCAAAAGTGGTTTAGGTAAAAGTTGGCCCATTTTTGATGAAACCGAAGAGAACGCGCTGTTAGAGGTACTGCGTAGCGGTGCATGGAACAGACGCGAGAAAGTTGACGAAGTCGGTGAAAAATTTGCCGCGTATCAAGATGCAAAATACGGTATTCCGCTCGCAAACGGCACAGTGGCGTTGCAATGTGCGCTAAAGGCTGCTGGGGTCACAGCGGGTGATGAGGTTATTGTGCCTGCACTCACATTCGTAGCGACGGGGACATCGGTTGTGTGTGTCAATGCGGTGCCGGTTATCGTTGATGTAGACCCACTCACCTACAACATCGCGCCGGATGCGATTGAAGCAGCAATTACACCGCGAACGCGAGCGATTATCCCGGTGCATAACGGAGGTTATCCTACCGATATGGACGCGATTATGGATATTGCGGATAGACACAATCTTAAGGTAATTGAGGATTGCGCACACGCACACGGTTCACAATGGCGCGAAAAAGGGATGGGTTCAATCGGACATCTCGGCACGTTCAGTTTTCAGATAGGAAAGACGCTGACGTGCGGTGAAGGTGGAATGGTGATAACAAACGATGAAGCACTTGCAAACATCGCGAATCAAGTCGCAAATTTGAACATGCGGATGACGAATCTCCAAGCTGCGCTCTTACTATCTCAACTGGCACGGTTTGATGAACAGGTAGAGACACGCGAACGTAACGTTGCCTACCTTGTGAAGGGAATGGCAGAAATAGAAGGTATCCATCCAATTCCACGCGACGAACGCGTCACACGCTGGTGTTTTTATTATTGGGATTTCCGTTTCGTCTCTGAAGAATTCGGCGGTATCTCACGTGGCAGATTTTTAGAAGCACTTGGGGCAGAAGGTGTTCCCTGTGGTGTCGGGGCACATGGACAACCTATCTATAACGAAGGTCCTTTTGGTAGTCCAGAGTTATTTGACCAACTCGGATTGCCTCGTGAATACCTTGGTGACCAAGCAATTGATTACAGTAAGGTCCACTGCCCAGAAGCTGAACGGGTGTATCAGGAAGAGGTCTGCAGTTTTGGACATGCTATGTTTTTAGGTGACACAGACGATATGCAACTGATTTTAGATGCATTCCAGAAGATTCGGGCGCATGTAGATGAGTTATAATACCATCAGGACTTACGCATTTTTTCTTAAAGTCCCACTGATAAGGGGGATTTAGCAAATCAACGCTACAAATGCCATTAAGGCATTTGGCGGGGTTAAAAAGACTAAAAACAGTGAAATACCGGACTATTTAACCCCCTAACCCCCTTATCAAGGGGGAATGCGTAAGTCCTGTAGGTTACAAAATCAGGTTCAAGGAATAACTTTAGCACTAATTCCTTTTCTTAATGACAATCTTTATTTTTCTCCTTCTTGACAAACGGTGACACATACTGCTTTGACACCCGTCGCAAGTCGAGCAGCTGCTCATATTCATACTACTCAGGCACCTCCCCCAGCTATACCTCCTGCACTCCTTTCTCCTCATCAACCTGCTCTCCCGCGTGCTCCGGTTCAACACCCTACTGCAGCAGCGGCTCGTGTGTGCAGTGCACCCAAGACTCCATAAGCGTCAATTTAGGGATAAATGCGTTGTGGCAGTGTCTTCAGTCCCTACAGGACTGGAGAGGTTTTCTGTATGGAAAAATCCTTAAGTTTACACCTATGAGTACCTGTAGCAACACCCATACTCACTTATCCTTATCTGCCGGGCACACCCACGGCGACGGTAGCGCTGCGCACCAACACAGATCTTATATTTGTTATGACGACAGTAAAGGGTGGCAGAATCAGGACTGCACGCTTCCTGGCTGTGCGCGCCACAGCGACTGTGGTGATGATGAGTACTGCGATGCCTGTGGTTCTACCGGTGACTGCTCCGGCAGAGGAGAGTGTAAGTCCTGTAGTTGGAGCGGCGGATGGTGTGATGACTCCAGACGCAAGCAAGCATGTAAGACAGGCACCAAAGCCAGGCGGTACAGGGGGAAGGACTGTGAGTATGGTTGCTTTCAGGGTCTTTTCGGTAGTGGTGCGTGGTGTCATGGGTGTTCTTTTGATCCGCCTGGCGGATGTTCTGTGAATCGTCGGTGGTGCTTCTCTTCCCTCCTTAGGAATCATCTCGTTAGGGCTTGTTACCCTTGTGTGTACGATAGCCATTGTGCAGCCGATGAGTATTGTGATTGGTATCGCTATGATAACGGCGGTGTAACTGCTTGTAAAAAACGGAATTGATGGTTATATATTCTGCTTTTAGTGCAGTAAAAAACGACCAACATCATGTTGGTCGTTTTGTTTCGTTAAGGATCAGTCGTACTTTTTGTTGAGCCACACTTGTGCCCAGCGGAAGCGGTTGGGGGCTTCAACCTCTATACCTTTATAACCTCCTCCTATTGCGATCGCGTCAACGGTCCAATATCTGGCACAAATCACCGCGGCGTTTTCAAAGGGAACACTAACACCATGGGTGGGACTGGGGTCAAGACTAATTGTATTGCCTTCTTCCAGATCTTTGTTCATAGCTGCAATATATGCCTTGCCTTCGGGAGTGTTTATCCAGTCGGGGGTGTCTTTATAGCCATACAGCAGTGCCAGTGCATATTGATGCGCGTGAGCGAGCTCATGCGAATGGGTGCCGGTGGTGAACCTTTTTCCAACCACCTTAATTAGACCCGGGCTATGTGCACTTCTGCCTGTCTCATTGTTCACATGTAACAGGTCATGGGATAGGAACACCTCTTCCAGTATGAATCGCACCTCATCCGGCCAGCGCGCTCCTATCAGGATAGTGCCGGGGATGTTTTGCGCGTCTTCGCGGTAGTGTATAGGGACTCTGTCGGGTAGTGTTGTCGGGCGGGAGCGATGCACAATTGCCTCTTTCGGTTCAAAGTACTCCCGTTCCACTAACACATGCAGTTCATCTCCCTCCACATTGCTGAAGAGGTAGTAGCCGCCTCGGTCGGTTGTAACCTGTTCGCCGGTCCTCGGACCTGAGGCGATGGTGACAGTCGCACCCGGTATGGGTCGCGCATACTCAATCCTTCGGTTGCTGGTGGGCGCGCATACCTGACCGATGAGGTCTCCTGGTTCTCCTTCCGGCGCGGGGTACTCCTGACCTTCAGGCGGGAAGAAAGAGCTTGTCGGTCGTGTTATTATTACTAGATTGTAGTCCGAGAAGGCGCGATTGCCGACACGGGTTCTGAATATTGTGGTAAGACCTATCCTCAGCCTCACCGCTCTACCTTTACAGATTATGGTGTCATCAGTGTCTCGGTACAGTTTTGCCTCGCCGTTCTGCAAGACAGCATCGCGCGGTTTAATGCGATATTGAGTTTCAGCTCTTGCTCTTTCTTCAGCGGTGAGGAACCCGCCGGCAGTGTAGAAGATCTTCGGTCGGGCGCTTTTGTCGTCGGCGACGACGATAGGCACTGCTTTTGAGAATACTATCTTAGTGTAGATAGTCGCTCCTGTCAGCACAGAATCAACAAGCGGTTCCGTGAACTCTTCGTCAGCATAGTAGCCGAATTCAATGACCTCTACCGGCGCGCTGTCATTCGGATCAGGTTTCTTCATCTGACCGTTCATTACCGGATCAGGTGTTTTACCCGGTCCGCCTATGACATCTCCTGCCATTTGTATGCCTTCATCACAGCCTATAACTGCAAAAACCATTAAGGTCATTAAGACAACAGCCATTGTAACAAATGCTGGCTCTATTATGTTTTTTACTACTTTCACTTATTCTATCTCCTTTATAATGTTGGTCGTTTTGTTGTATAGCGGGTTTTACAATAAACTTCACACCTAAATTGTAGGAGAGAACTCCGATTCCCGACTACAACGGGTCGCGATTCGGAGATCGCTCCTACAGAATAGATGTGAACTTATTTACGTAATTTACTATAAGGATCAGTCGTACTTTTTGCTGAGCCACTCTTCTGCCCAGCGGAAGCGGTGGGGGGCATTGGTTTTCAGGTAACTTTCCGGCGCTGACCACTTATCACGACCCCAATAGTCACTGGATATCTCAGCTGCTCCTTCACGAAGGTGGGCGGCCTCGGGGTAGTTATTGGTTACATTTTTATCAAGCGATAACATGCCCACTTCATCCCAATCTTTCTCTCTTGCCCGCTCATACGCCCTGCTTTCGGGTGTTTCTTCCCAACTTTCGGTGTTTTCGGTGATTCGTACTGCGTGCTGGTGCGCGTGCCCTAATTCGTGGGCAAAGTACTGCAGCATGTCACGGTTTGTACTGATTCTGTCGGCAGTGATGGTAACGATTCCCGATAGGAGTCCCGAGTAGGCATAGGATCCGACGCTGAGCTCGCGGGATTTATACCCATCATCTCTGACAAACAGTATATCGTCCGGGAGGAGTGTTTCCTTAAAAATGAAGCGGACGGCATCCGGCCATTGTTGCCCGATGACCACCGTGCCCGGTGTGTTCCATGGATCGTTACGGCTGAGCGCCGGTCCGGTCGGTCTCTGTGAGACGGTCGGACGGGCGCGGTGCGCGATGACCTCTTTCGGCTCAAAATGCTCTTTCTCCACCCGGAGGTAGAGCTCGTCTTCGCTACTGTTCGGGAAGCGGTAGTAGCCGCCCTCGTCAGTGGTAACCTGTTCGCCGGCTCTCGGTCCCGCGGTGATCGTGACGGATACCCCTCCTAAGGGCTGGGTGCTGTTCACTGATATTCCGTTTGTTGAGTAGAGTGTGCGGATTTGACCGACAAAATCTCCCGGACCACTCTGCGGGGGAGGGAGATCCTCCCGGTTGCTCGGCGGGACGAGGGTCTTCAGTGCCGGCACCACCTGCTTTGTCTTCGGCGGGGGCGGTCCTTCTATCGTGAACAATCGGGCGATGTGCTGTGACTCGGCGGCGGCGTTTCCCGCTGTGTCGGCGGTTTCTCCTCCGACCTGCAGCGCGATAGTGCCGGTGCTCCCCGCGGGTATGGTATAGTTGCAGACAAAGGTGTCGGCACTTTCTTCAAGCGGTTTGCAGGTGCCGGAGACAAATGCTTCGTCTCTTGCGTTATGCGGAAGCACATGCAGGCGCGTTGCCTGCCCGTTTACCACGAGTGACAGGGCGGGACGCGCGCTCGCGTCGTCTCCAGTGATGTGCTCTACCGGCTCGGAGAATGTTACCGTTACATACACGGCAGCTCCGGGATTGATGGTGTTGAGCGCGAGCCGCGTTAATCCGCTGTTCGTATACCATCTGACCTTCACCACGGTCGGTGGTGTTGTGTCTGTCGGTTCAGGTTCAGGTTCAGGTTTTTTCGGCTCCGGCTCCGGCTTTGTCGGTGTGTTATCATCCGGATCAGGTGTTTTATCCGGGTCAGGTTTCTTCACCTCACCGTTCATTACCGGATCAGGTGTTTTATCCGGGTCAGGTTCACCATTTGCCGGCGGGTCAGGTGTCTTACTTGGTCCGCCTACTACATCCCCGGTCATTTGCATACCTTCATCGCAACCCGTGCTGCTGAAGAGGATGGCAGTCATCAGTATTACTCCCACTATGGAGAGCGTTATCTTTGCGAGTTTCAAAAGAAACCTCCTATCTACGCCGCTTTATACGGCGTTTACCTGCCGCCTTGCGCGGCTCTTATTTCTGAGCGAGCTATGCTCGCTCCATAAGCGTCAATTTAAGAAAGAGTTATGCGCTGAATGCCCCAGGCCGGTAGGTGCGGTTTCTAACCGCATCGGATCCGACACGAAAACCTTCATCTGTCCTACTCACTAAGCAGTGCTGCTCAACAAGATACCAAGGATTCGGCTGGGATCAGTCCGGTTCGGTTACAAACCGAACCTACCGGGCCTGGATGCACGCTAAATTGACGCTTATGGTTAGGAAACCTCACCTACCGTCGGAAACAAGATAAATTCCACTAATTCGGTATAAAAACTTATAGATAGTAACTTGGGTGTAGGTATTAACCAATCAATTTTCGCACCTGTTCACCAATATCGGGGCTGCGCATCAGCGATTCACCTACCAAAATAGCGTTTACACCAGCTGCCTGTAACGACTCTACATCTACCCGCGTATAGATACCACTCTCACTCACAACGACCTTTTCCGCAGGAATAGATTCGCGCAACCTGAATGTCGTTGCTAAGTCGGTATGAAATGTCCGCAAATCACGATTGTTTATACCGATAATATCAGCACCAATATCTAACGCTATTTCCAACTCCGCTTCTGTATGTACTTCCACCAGAGATGCCAGCGAAAGTGAGGTAGCAATGTCTATGAAATCGCACAGTTGCTTAGGCGTTAACACTGCTACAATTAGGAGAATAGCATCCGCACCTGCAACGCGCGCTTGATAGATATGATACGGATCAATTGTGAAATCTTTTCGGAGCAGTGGCACATGGACAACTTCGCGAATTAAGGAGAGATATTCAAGGCTCCCCTCAAAAAACTGAACATCTGTCAACACAGAAATGGCTGCAGCACCATTTTCAGCGTAAGTTTCAGCTATTTGAATAGGGTCGAAATCTTCTCGGATAATTCCTTTGCTTGGGGATTTTTTCTTTACTTCGGCAATGAGATTGATATTATCGGAGTGTGCAATTGCATGACGAAAATCCTTTGTCAGTGGGAGGTGCGCTAACTTCGCTTCTAATGTGCTAAACGGCACTTGCTCCTGTTCGATCTGAAGTTCTTTCTGTTTATGGGCAATAATAGTATCTAATATCATAAAGGCACGATTATTTATTGGATACGAATTTTAGTCTTTCCAGTTTTTCCAACGCGCTTCCAGAATCAATAGAATCAGCAGCAAGTTCCAAACCGTTTTCAAGGTTATCTGCTTTTCCACCAGCAACAATCGCAGCAGCAGCGTTCAACAACACAATATTTCGTTTAGGCCCTTTTTCACCGTTAAGAATACGTGTCGTTATTTCTGCATTTTCTTCCGGTGTGCCACCAAGTAACGACTCTGGTTCGGTTTTCGGAATCCCAAGAGTTGTCGGATCCAGTGTGTAGGTTTTCACTTCACCATTTATAAGTTCAGAAACGCGCGTGGTTGTTGTCGTGGTGATCTCGTCTAAACCATCGTTTCCATGCACTACGAACGCATGCTGTGTGCCAAGATTGTTGAGTACATTCGCGTGTAACTTTGTCAGTTCCGATGCATAGACACCAAGTACCTGGGCCCGCGCACCTGCTGGATTGGTTAGGGGTGCAATTGTATTGAAAATAGTGCGAATACCAATTTCTCTCCGTGGACCAATTGCATATTTCATCGCGCCATGCAGCATCGGCGCGAATAGAAAACCGATACCCACCTCATCTATACACTGTCCAATATGTTCTGGTGGAATCTCTATATTCACACCTAATGCCATCAGGACATTCGCACTTCCGCTTTGCCGAGTTACGCCTCTGTTGCCGTGTTTAGCCACAGGTACGTTTGCCCCCGCAACCACGAACGCTGAGGTTGTTGAAATATTGAACGAGTGTAGCCCAGAACCGCCCGTACTGCAGGTATCAACTACTAACGGCTGCTTCGTTGGTACCCGCGTTGATTTGTCACGCATCACGCGAACGCCCCCGATAATTTCATCTATCGTCTCTCCTTTAAGACGCAATGCGGTCAAAAAGCAAGCAATTTGAGCATCTGTCGTTTCCCCTTCCATAATCTCGTTCATGGTTTCAATCATCTCTGCTTCAGTTAAAGGGTTTCCCTCAATAACTTTCTGAATAGCTTCACGAATCACGCAAATGTTCCTCCTAACTATATTTTTCCTATTTCTCTACAATTGCAGCTTGTGCCGATTTACGGATTGTTTTGTTATTTCACAATTATAGCATTATTTCAGAAAATGTGGTATAATATATTGCAAGCATATCCAGATTAAGTGTGAAAATTGACTGTTTCTTTATCTAATCCAATAAAAGTCAATCACGATATAAAATAGGAACAAAGCTTGCCGATAATTTAGATGAAACCCACGAAGTAGAATTTATAGTCCAATCGACAATTACCTGGACATTGGCGAGGTTAGAAACCTCGCCAGCGCGAGCGTGTCGTGAATGATGCAAGAGTAAACTACTGAAAACAATTTGTCCAATGCCGCTTTCCTATGGTATAATAAATCTTGACAACGCGGAAACTGTATAGCGAATTTGAGATTGTCCGTTCCTTTGGAATTAATCCGAAGTTATGTTGCCGAAAAAGAATATGTTGTTAGATGTCAAAAAGCCGAAAGTATCTCGAATTGCACGCATTGAAAACGATGCCCCAGATGCGTTTCAACAACTACTTCAAGACTATTGGACGTGGCACTATGACGATTCACTTTATGATGCTGTTAAGCTACTCTTAAGCACTGATTTAGGTTGGGAAAACGGACCACAACTCATAACACCTCCTGTTGGAGAAGTAATTTCGCCTCTGGGGTACGCGCTTGCTCATGCTGAGAAAGAAGTTCGCAAGGCGGCACTTCAAATCTTAGATATAACCGTGTGTGTGCCTGCGGGAACTGCGCTTATCGGTGAAGAATGCACACTGTTGGAAATTGATGAATTTGAAATCGGTGTCTATCCTGTTACCAATGCTCAATACTATAGATTTGTCGAGGAAACTGGATATACGCCACCAAAGGAATGGCAAGATAAGACTGAGTTAAGTTATGAAAGTTATGCATTGAAGGGTGACCATCCTGTCGTTTGGGTGAGTTGTGAAGATGCGGAGGTTTACGCTAATTATGTTGGCGGCAGATTGCCCTCATTCGCGGAATGGCAGTATGCGGCACGCGGCACCGATGATAGGCTTTTTCCGTGGGGATATGAAATAGACACACCGCGATGCAACACTACTGAACTCGGTGCTGAAGGCACAACACCTGTCGGCGCGTTCAAAAATGGTATCACTCCCTTTGGATGTTATGATATGATAGGCAATGTATGGGAATGGACAAATACCCCTTATGATGACAAAGAAACCTTCCGTGTTGCTTGCGGCGGTGCTTGGTATTATAGCCACGACTATAGCACTTGTATTAGTTTTGATTTTTTTAGCACGAACTATGCAGAATTTGTGATAGGATTTCGCATTGCTCGTTGATGCTGCATTAATTTGCCACTTTTTTAGGGCTTAGGTGTTAAAATAATTGAGGTTCAAGAAACGGAGTTAACGGATGAAAGACAGTAAAACTGATGAAGAACAGATATCGATTAAAGATGCGTCCGTTAACTCTCCGCTCAAACGTGATGAGTCAGTGATTTCATCAGAAAGATTACAAAATCGGGTTATTCAGCGTGGACGTTTAGATATTCATCTTCATCAGACAGCAGCAAAACACTTAAAACAGGGAGCAGATGCGTTAAACGCGCGTGACTATGAAAAAGCAATTGAAGAATTCCTGCAGGTAATTCAACATAATAGTGAATCCGCTGAAGCACACTTTCATCTCGGTTTGGCTTATTTTATGTTAGGGAACTATGAAAAAGCGATAGACGCTTACAAAATGGCGATAGCGTGTGAACCGAGCGAAGTGGTTGTATATATCAATCTCGCAGCAACCTATCGCATGCTAAAACGTTATGATGAGGCTATTGACGTTTACGAACGCGCTATTCGGTTTATCCCGAACTACCCAGAATTGCATTCGGAACTCGGGGCAGTTTATTCTCTTCAAGGCAAACGTAACGAAGCTGTCGACGCTTTCAAAACCGCAATGCGTCTGAAGCTGAAGCCTACTAAAGAATATCGTGCTACAGGAACAGAGAGTACCGAGGAAGAGTAGAACAAGACTGTGACTTTACCGAAATAAATAGGAGAACATCATGATAGTTTCAGACGAAGAATTGATGTTGGAATGCCGTAAAGGAGATATGAGTGCATTTGAGCTGCTTGTCAGAAGGTATCAAGATGCGCTTGTTAATTATATCTATTACATCATCAACGACTATCATCGTGCGGAAGACTTAGCACAAGAGACGTTTCTCCGTGTTTTCAAGAGCGCGAGTCGTTATGAACCGAAAGCGTCCTTTAAAAGTTGGCTTTATACAATTGCGACCAATTTGTCTCGAAACGAAATCCGAAATCGGGCACGTCGAAATACCTATTTTCTGGAAGATATGGTTGACGAAGATGAGGATGTTTACCACTCCGAATTTATGGCAGATACGCGTTACCAACCGGATATCCTTTATGAAAAGAAAGAACGTCAACAACTCATCAAAAAAGCATTAAAGCAGCTTCCAGAAAATCAACGTTTAGCATTAACATTGGTAACATATCAAGAGCTTAGTTATGAAGAAATTTCAGAGATTCTAAATTGTTCAATAGGAGCGGTGAAATCATTAATTCACCGCGCACGCCAAAATATGAAAAAATTACTTATCAAAGCTGGAATAGGAGGTGGGGTTAATGTTAAAATATGAAATAAACGAATGTAAAAACGTTCAAGCACAACTTTCAACCTATTTTGACAATGAAGTGCCTACGTGGAAGCGACATCTTATTCGGTGGCATCTAAAACAGTGCCCGGATTGCAGGTGTCGAGCCGAAGCAATAGAACAAACAGATAAACTTCTTCGCTTTGTAGAACCGGTGAAAGCTTCTGATACCTTTCTGTCATCTGTAATGCTACGCGCAACGACAATAAAGGTAACTCAGAAAACGCACCGGTCCATCTTTAACCGCCTTGGGTGCTTTGTTGAAAGCTTGCAAATGTGGATGCGGGGCAATATACGGTCTTATAATCTCGTTTACACGTTTGGGTTAATATTCTGTGTGTTTACGATGATAGGGGTAACGCTCTATTCACCTCGTATTGAGAAGTTAAACCCATTTCCCCAATTCCGTTCTAAATCACCAAATATTCAACAAGAGAGGTTTATTTCGTTTGAAGTAATTTTACAAGAAGAACCGAAACGTTCACTTAAAATTCGTTGATGAGGTATAAAACAATGAATAATAATCGTCGTACTATTAAATCTTTCACGCGAAGTGCTTTGTTAATTTCAATGGGTCTCCATGCTCTTTTTCTAATTTCGCTGTTTTATTATATTGTCAGTAATGAGTCTATTTTACCTGTTAAAGACAAGATTGCAGTATCGTTATCAGAGGTACCGAGATCGCTTTCACAGAAAACGCCCATCAAGCCAATTACACGTCAACTTAAAACTAAACATGAGGCAACAAAACCGCTTGCTATAGTTGAATCGATCAATCCACATAACGCGTTTAATGCTGATCTTGCGCCTACAACACCCATTATTACGGAACAACCACGGCTTGAGGATACGAAAACCTCACCGGATGTAAATGTGAATGTGAGTACCGCACTCAATCAAATTCGTCCGGTTGAAAACGGATTATCAACCGTAGAAGCAGCCGAACCAACGTTAGGATCACTTGGGACAAAACGTTCCGGGACGCAAGGTGTGCATCGTGCCACGACCCGGTCTACGCTTAATATCGCTGGATCAACAGGTGTTGGTAGTGATGGAGCAACAAAAATAGGTGATGTCTTGGAGAACAAACCATTATTGCCAAATATCAAATTTAGTGATGTTATAAGAACCCTTGCTAACCAAATTGTTGGAACAAGTGAGGGCGGCCCTATTGATGTCGTATTTGTCATTGATTCAAGCGGTAGTATGGGGGATAACATACTTAATGTTGCGAAACATTTGGTAAATATGATTGATGTATACGAGTCTTCTGACATTGACTATACCCTCGGTTTATCACAATTTTCAACGTATCGAGCCAACAACCACAAAGGTCCCACCAAAAATGCCATTCAAATCCTTCCATTGACAAAAGATATGAAAGTATATAAACGCGAAATTCGTGATATTATCATCCGAGAAGACGAAAATGCGTTGGATGCTATTGTGAAAACTGTCAATGAAATGCGGTTCCGTGCTACATCTAAAAAGCATCTTATTGTCGTCACCGATGAACCGTTCACAAGTATAGAAGGCAGGACATTAAAAGATGCAATTGACATCTGCCGAGAGTTTGGCATTTATGTCAACGTACTGGGTCTTCCTGAGAAGGAACACCAAGAACTTGCCTCTGAAACGAATGGTAAATGGCACAAAATTCCTGGTGAACGAAACCCCCAGCTGATAGCACAAGAACGCAGCACCGCCTCAACATCAAATACAAAGGACAATGCTCTTAAAAAAGCAAAATGGGAAGGTGTTCAACGGGTCGGCCTAGGATTGATTCAAAATACTCGTAATGAACCTGTGGATATTATTTTATTTATTGATGGCAGCAAAAGCATGGAAGACAAACTCCCACATTTTTTAAAACAGTTTGATGTTTGGGTACGGGACTGGGACAATGCGCTCCTTAATTATCAGTTAGGTGTGGTTAGATTCAGTTCGAATGATTCCGATAATACGGTAGATGTTTTCAATCCGCCACAATCATTGGTTCAGGTCCGCCAAATCATTGAACTGCCCTGTCAAGATGATGAGTCTCTCTTACATGCTATTGTTAATGGGTATAATCAGTTAGAACTTCGACACGAGGCAAAAACCCATCTCATCCTTGTCACAGATGAACCTATAAAACAAACATCTAAATATACTGATGTTATCCAGTTTTTAGAGAAAAAACATGTTGTTGTAAGCGTTGTCGGCACTTTTGATGATTTTCAAGAAAAAGTGACCCTTAAGACCGGGGGCGTGTGGGTGCCAATCCCTGAAGGACATTTAGTTAATGACGTAAATTGGTAAGGTTTTACAAGATTCATTGATGAGGTACAAACAGTGAAAAAAATAAGCCGCCGGACCGTGAAATCTATAACGCGGAATGCGTTACTTATTTCGATGGGATTTCATGTCCTTTTTCTGATGACGTTATTCTATTTTTTCGTCCGTAATCAACCACTTTTATCTACTCAAGACAAGATCGATGTAACACTGTCAACGGCACCAAAACAGCTGCCCTCAAAGAAACCGATAAAACCGCCAGTATCTCAACAACGCAAAACAACGGTGTATGAACCCACGAATATACCCGTTGCTAAAATTGAATCGATTTCTCCTCAAATTGCGTTTCAACCGCGTCTTGCACCTACGGAATCCGTTATCACAGAACAACCTCGACTCAAACAGACAAAAACTGCTCCGGATGTAAAAGTGAATGTCAGCACCGCGCTCAACGAGCTACGACAAGTTGAAAATGGCTTATCAAAGACAGAGGCAGCAGAGCCAACAGTAGGAAGTTCTTTCGGTTCAAAACGTTCCGGTATGTTGGGCGTTCAACGCACATCTACCCCTACTACACTTGATATTGCTGGAACAATAGATGCCGATGATATTCCGACTACTATAACAGATCTTCACAAGAAAAAACAGCCTTTACCATATATTCCTTTTGGCACTGTTATGAAGAGCCTTGCAAATGAAATTTTGGAAACAAGTGAGGGCGGTCCGATTGATGTCGTTTTTGTGATTGATGCCAGTGGTAGTATGGGCAATAATATTAAGGCAGTTGCTGAACATTTAACACAAATGATTGATGTTTATAAATCCTCAGATATTGATTACGCACTCGGTTTAACTCAATTTTGTACCACGAAAGAAAAAAATAAAAAAAGTAACTCTATTAAAGTTCTCCAATTAACAAAAAATTTACCCGTATACAAACAGAATATACATGCGATTACCCCTGGTAGAGACGAAAATGCATTGGATGCTATTGCGCAGACAGTTAATGAAATGCAGTTCCGTGCAACATCCAAAAAACATCTCATTCTCGTCACCGATGAACCGTTCACCAGTCTTGAAGGTTTAACAGTGGATAACTCAATCGCCCTCTGTCGCGAGTTTGGCATTTATGTTAATATCCTTGGTCTTCCAAACAAAGAACATCAATTACTTGCATCTGAAACGAATGGCAATTGGCACGCTATTCCTGAGGATCCAAAGAGACAAAAAGCAGCACGTCTTAATACACCCCAAACAGCAAGGGCAAGAGTACAGTTGCTTAGAAAGACACAATGGCAAAAAGCCCAAAGGATCGGTAAGAATGTGCTTCAAAATTCTGGGAATGCACCAGTGGATATTGTCTTGTTTATTGATGGAAGCAAGAGCATGGAAGATAAGCTACCACAGTTTTTACAACAACTGGATACTTGGGTACGCGATTGGGATAACGCACTCATTGACTATCAGATAGGAGTCGTGAGGTTTCGGACAAGCGGATCAGTAGACATGGTAAATGTTTTCAATCCACCGCAGACTCTTGGACAGATCCATAAAATCCTTGAACTGCCAGGTCAAGAAGATGAAAACCTTCTACATGCTATTGCTGAAGGTTTTAGACAGATAAAACTCCGCCGAGAGGCAAAGACCCATGTTATCATTATCACAGATGAACCTATAAGTAAAAACTCATCAATGGCTTCCGAAACAGCTACCCTTCTGTTCCTTGAGAAAAAATTTGCCGTAGTAAGTGTTATAGGAACTTTTGACCATTTCCAAGAAAAGGTGTCCCGTAAAACAGGGGGGCTGTGGATTCCAATCCCTCTGGGACATACAACTAACAGCAAGCACCACTAAGACTTTATTAGTGAGTGTTTTTGTGGGTGTAATCTGCAATTCTACAACTTGCGAAAGCAGTTTTTATAGTAACCAGGACTTACGCATTCCCCCTTGATAAGGGGGCAGGGGGGTTAAATAGTCCCGTATTTCACTGTTTTTCGTCTTTTTAACCCCCTAAGTCCCCCTTATCAAGGGGGATTTAAGAGAAAATGCGTAAGTCCTGAGTAACTATAGAATTAACAGGACATTTTCAGTTAATGGAACTCCGATTCCTGCCTATCAGTGGGTTGGGTCGCGATTCGGAGATCGCTCCTACAAAAAATGTGCCCCAATCATTTCAAAGTTCACCATAATGACGAATAGCATGACGAGGAAAAGTACAAAGTGAAAATTGCGGTACTCGTTTCAGGAAGCGGCACCAATCTGCAAACGCTGATTGAACAGTTGCATGAAGACGAAACCAGCGGCATTGAAATCGCAGTTGTCATTAGTGATCGGCAGAAAGCTTACGCATTAACACGCGCAAAACACGCTGGTATACCGACACAAATTGTCAGAACCCAAGATTTTGAGAATCGTGTTGCTTATGATGCAGAAATTTCAAAACACATTGAAAACTATTCGGTAGAACTCATTGTGCTTGCAGGTTTTATGAAGTTGTTTCAACCCCCATTCGTCCGCAAATATCGCAATCGGATAATTAACGTGCATCCAAGTCTCTTGCCTGCTTTCCCAGGTGCAACCCCTGTTGCTGATACCTTGGCTTACGGTGTTAAGGCAACAGGCGTTACCGTGCATTTCGTTGACGAAGACGTAGATACAGGGCCAATTATCGCACAGACGGTTGTCCCTATTTATGATACAGATGACGAAGAGAGCCTACATAAACGGATTCAGATTGAAGAACACGAACTTTACCCCAAAGTGATAAAGTGTTACGCACAAGGTAAGTTGAAAGTTGAAGGCCGAAAAGTTAGCATAATAACATAAGAAATTTAAGATGCCCAATCACAAATCCTCGATCTTATTTCGCTTCTTCCTTTGTAAACTTTGAAAAATAATGTTAGCAATTTCAACAATGTGGAACGCTTTGAAGCAACCGGATGGGGCTGCTTTATTTGATGAATTGAAAGACCTCGGTTTTGAAGTCATCGCTCTGAGCCGCCATCTCACGCTTGAACAGGTGGAACAACTCAAACCAATGCTTCGAGACATCGGACAAATACCCCCGTGCGCTATCCAAAATTTCTGCCCAATAATACTCCCTGAAACTTCACAATCCGAAGCAGAAAACGACAAAATTCTGCTATCCAGTCTTGATAACGATGAACGGCAGGAAGCAATTCGCAGAACTATTGAAACAATGGAGCTTGCCGTTGAAATGGAAATTACAACAGTGCTGCTTCGGCTCGGTGAAGTGGATACCTATGATCGGTCGTATCTAATGACTGAATTCTATGCGTATGGCGAGCGTGAGTTTGAGGCTTTTAGCAAAAAGGTGACTGAAGCAGCGGAATGGCGAAAACGCAAAGAGGCAAAACATCGCGATGCTGTGCTGCGAAGTCTTGATGAATTAAATGAACATGCACTCAAAATGGAACTATGCATAGCAATTGAGAATCGCCCGCACTATTACCAAATTCCGAATTTCGATGAAGTTGGGTTGTTTTTTGATGAATTTTACGGCAGCCCAATGCGTTATTGGCACGATGTTGGACATGCAGCGTTGCAGGAAAAACTTGGACTCTGCTGGTCACACAAATGGCTTGAAACATACAGTGAACATCTCATCGGCGTGACACTGCACGACCTACAAGAGCTTGAACCTTATCATCCACCTGGTAATGGTGACTTGGAATGGGATGAGTTGTTTGCACAGATTCCCTCTGATGTCGTGAAGGTAATTGAAATTCTGCATGGAGAAACGGAAGCGGTAATACAGGCAAGAGAATTGTGCGAATCGTTAATGAACACCCAAAGCGAATCATAATCTTTGCGACACTTTCATTGCCAGCCCGTTTTCGCGCTCAAGCGTTCTGACAATAGGTGCGCGATCATTTTCATAAGTGCTGTCCGGAAAGCTATGTCTCATATTGTTCGCCGCTTTCGGAATTACTGATCCAACTCCCAAATAAGCACTGTCCCATCTGCACTTCCGCTTGCAAGTGTTTTGCCATCAGGACTGAACTTCACAGAATTAACTAATCCTCTATGTCCTGTAAACATAGTTTTTAATTGATGTTTGTTGATATCCCAGAGGTGAATGTTCCAACCTCCACTTGCAAGTGTCTTTCCATCAAGACTAAAAGCAAGAGACATGACAGACCTGTTGACCTCCTGATCTGCTACAAAAATAGTTTTAAGGTTAGTGGTGGTCGGGTCCCAAAGAAAAATAGTTCCACTTACATCAGCACTTGCAAGGGTGCGTCCATCAGGACTAAAGATAACACAATTGACTTCTTTCCTATGTCTATTGAAGCTCGCTTTCAATTCGTGAGTCCGCGTATCCCATAGACGGATAATTTTGTCAAAACTTGCACTTGCGATAGTGTTTCCGTCTGGACTTATTGCAACAGAGCGTACTTGATCCGTATGCCCTTTTAAAACTCCTTTACGGTAACCAGAGAAAACCCCACGCAATTTTTCAAAACTCGATTCTTTCGGAGTTTTTATGTTCCATAACCGAACCGTCCCATCTGAACTACCACTCACCAACGTTTTGCCATCGGGACTAAAAGCTACGCTGCTTGAATGGCATGAACTTCCCTCACCTATGTCCTTTCCATGCCCTTTGAGTGTCATTCGATATTTTCCTGTGTCCACATCCCATAAAAGAATCTCGGCTTTTGAATCCGAACTCTGTGTACTTATACTCAAACTCGCGAGTGTTTTACCGTTTGGTGAAAAGGCTACGGATTGAACCGATAACTGATATGGGTGACCTGTAAATACTTGTTTGACATTACCAGATGATACATCCCACAGTCTTATGTTTTCTCTCTCATATCCACTTGCAAGTGTTTTACCATCTGGACTAAACGCAATTGAATGGACTCTTGGTGTATACCCAGTGATAGTACAGCGGAGTTCAGGATCCTGGAAATTTTTAGTGTTAATATCCCACAATTTGATGCCAGATATATTAATTGTAGCAAGTATTTGTCCATTTGGACTAAACATCAGTTGATTGAAACTTCCTTCCCCCATAAGTGTTGTTTTTTGTTTGCCTGTAGCAGCGTCCCACAAATCAATTTCACTATAACTTGAACTTGCAAGAATACGACCATCGGGACTAAACGCAATAGAACCAATTCTATTTCCCCAATTTCCCGCGAGTGTAGCCTTCAACTCTCCAGTGGCTACGTCCCATAAAAGAACTGTATTGCGCCAATAGTGACTTGCAAGTGTCGTGCCATCTGGCGAGAATCTTATGCAATAACGATCAACATCACTGCGGCCAGAAAGTATATGTCTAAGTTTTCCTGTGTCAGTATGCCACAAATGTATTCCTTTGCGGCTACTACTCGTAAATGTTTGCCCATCCGGACTGAAAACAACGGGTGCTGCCCAATACATATCTTGCAGACCCATTATAAGTTTTCTTGTGCCTGTATCCCAGAGATAAATCTGGTAACCGCTCTTACTAGCAAGCGTTCGCCCATCAGGACTAAATACAACTATAATACCATTACCATAATTATGTTCCGTGGAAATTGATTTGGATTCCCAAGTAACGGGATTCCATAAACGTATTGTCCCATCCGAACTACCACTGGCGAGCATCTGTCCATCGGGACTGAAAGAGACGGATGTAACTGTACTCGTGTGTCCTATGAGGATTGCTTTGAGTGCTCCTGTGTGTGTATCCCAAAGTCTTATTGTTTTGTCGGAGCTTGCACTGGCAAGCGTCTGATCAACCGGACTGTAAGTAATTGAATTGATATTATCCTTATGCCCCGTCAGAAGTCTGAGTTCTTTTCCTGTTTGCACATCGTATATCCAAATTCCTAATGAACTAAAAACAGCAAGCTGCGTGTTATCTGGGGAAAATTTACATGGATGATTTTCTCTGTAGATGCCTATTTTCCCCTTGCCAAGCCTTAACTTCGCACCTTCCGGCAATTTCCAGCGCGTATAATCCTCAGCAAAAGTGCCAGAGAGAAATATTGTATTGATGATAAGCAGTGTAAAAATAAATATATGTCCCTTTTTCATTGGTCAAATGCTCCTTATTATGAAATCTACTGATCCAACTTCCAGATAAGCACTGTCCCATCTGCACTTCCGCTTGCAAGTGTTTTACCATCAGGATCCAAGGTAAGTGAATTCAACCCACTGTGTCCTGAAAGGGTTGATTTGATTTGTAGTGTGCTCATGTCCCAGAAGTGGATAGTTCCATCTCTATTCCCATTTACAAGTGTTTTCCCATCAGGACTGAAAACGAGTGAAGTAACCGCGCTTCGTCCTCTACCAGTAATATTCGGTGGGTCATCTTTTTTACGAGGTAGACCTGGAGGATCGGTAAAAAGATCGTTTCCAATAAGAGAAATCTTGTGGTTTCCAGTGTTAGAATCCCATAGATGAATAGAACCTCTACGGCATCCACTGGCAAGCGTCAACCCATCAGGACTGAATGCAACAGTCAGTATCTCGTGAATATGTCCTTCAAGTGTCGCTATAAGTTTTCTCTTTTGTACATCCCATAGACGGATGGTTTTGTCCTTACTACCGCTTGCAAGAGTCTGTCCATCTGGACTCAAGGCAATAGAAAGGATTTGGTCAGTATGTCCTTTGAGTTTTGCTTTCTGTGGACTGAAGAGTCTACCCCCCAACCGTTGAATAACTGAACCTTTTACAGCGGCCTTTGCATCCCAAAACCGAATTGTTCCATCCAAACTACCCGTCACAAACATCTCGCCGTCTGGATTGAAAACAAGTCCACCACCATGTGCCCTTGGCCGCGTATTACCTATTCCTTTGTCATGCCCTTTGAGAGTTTTTTGGTACTCACCTGTTTTCGCATCCCAAAGCAGTATTTGGGCTATTCCACCTGAACTTTGTGAATAGATATTTAAACTTGCAAGTGTCTCCCCGTTTGGCGTAAAAGCAACAGATTGAACATGTAATTGATAAGGATACCCATCACAGGTCGTTTTGAGTTGACCATTAACAACATCCCAAAGCTTTATCTTCTCCAAATTATATCCACTTGCAAGTATCTTCCCATCAAGGTTAAATGCAACAGAACTTACTTCATCGTTATGGTCCGTGATAATGTGACGTAATCCCGACTTCTGGATATTTTGCGTCTCTATATTCCATAAATAGATACGGGTTCCTTCAAGAGATACAGAACTCCGTGCAGCGAGCGTGCGCCCATCAGGACTAAACATTAGACTATAGAAATCTTCATTTTCAGTTAGAATGAACTTGGGTTGTGCTGTTTTAGGATCCCAAAGAGCGATTTCGCCATCACTTGCGACTGCAAGGGTTTGCCCATCTGGACTGAACGCAATAGCTTCAACACTTTTTGTGGCATAATTCACTAACTGTGGTATGCCGTTGACTATTGCCAGCATTTTTACATACCTTGCATCTGCGGAAAGTGTATTTTTCAGTTTACCGGTCTGTGTATCCCATAACTGAACCTTATAGTCATTCTGACGCGCAGTTGCGAGTGTTTTCCTATCTGGTGACAAAGCAAACGGTGGTCTATAAGAACGTTCAAGACCCAACCTCATTTTTACTTTACCGGTATCAGTATCCCAAAACCGCGCCTCGTCTCCGTTTCTACTTAAGCCATAGAGAGCACTTCCATCAGAATTGAAGATAATGTTAACAACATCTGCTGTATCCTCTAAGTTAACCTTAAACTTCTCCGTTTTTATATCCCACAACTGAATATCTTTTCCTCTACTAATCGCTAACGTTTTGCCATCAGGACTGAACATAATTCTACCCACACTTTGATTCGGTGTAGATATCACGCGACTCGTTCCGTTCTCAATGTCCCATAACCAAATTTTGTCCGTAAAATCTGCACTTGCGAGCATTTTCCCATCGGGACTAAACGCGACCATATCAGTGGAACCCTCAAGCGTAGTTTTGAGTTGATTGGTAGTTAAATCCCACAACTCAATTTTATGATTTTGCGGAATTGCGTACATGCGGGAATCGGGACTCAAAACAACATCATAATCCATTCCTTTCCCATTTGCAGTTGATAAACTGATCTCTTTTCCTGTCATAACATCATATACCCAAATTCCGATTGAAGTCATGACTGTAAGTTGAGTACTATCGGGTGAAAAATGATGCGATTTTCCTTTTCCGATAGTCGTGAGATGCCCTTCATGGTTACTTATTTTTCCCTTACCAAGTCTAAACTTCGCACCTTCCGGCAATTTCCAGCGCGTATAATCTTCTGCAAAAGCGTAAGAGAGAAATATTATGGTGAGCAAGAATGTTATAATAAAAACGCGTGTAGGTCTCATAACTTAATTCCTCCTATAATATTCATGCTTAAAACATGCTTTTTGTTTAACCCATCTGATACAACATGAAATAAATAATCACGCCTGTGACGGAAACGTATAGCCATATTGGCAGCGTGATTTTTGCGATACGACGGTGTTTATCAAACTTTTCGCGCCATGCCAAATAGAGGGTGCGCAATGCCAACGGCACGATTGCAAACGCCAACATAATGTGCGAAATCAGAATAGCAAAATAGACAGGACGGATCCATCCGTGCTGCGTAAATTTGGTTGACCCTGCATTTGCATGGTATATACAATAACTAATCAGAAAAAGCACAGACACTGCAAAAGCCGCAAGCATACATTTTTTATGCGCCGCAATTTTCCGTTGCCGAATTAGCACATAACCTACTACCAACAGAATAGCACTGATTGTATTTAAGGTTGCATTGACAGTTGGCAAATCTGAAATCTCAAGCATGGATTCTCTTTTCTACCGGGGCCACCGATATGCCTGAACGCCTTTGGAATTTTCCAGTGCAAACTCCCACCGTTTACACCATGTTCCATAATCAGTCTTGCAAGCCTCTGGACGCAAGCGGCTCCGCATCAAAAACGCAGGATAGTAGGGTCTGCCCGTTGGTTGATAAACATCGTGATAACGGAGGTCAAAACTCCATCGGACAGTCTCAGATTCATTCGGTTTTGCACTGTGGAGTGTGTAATTGTGGAATAGAATAACACCACCTGCCCGTATCGGCAATACCTTCGGTGTAAGGTTTGGTGGTTGATGTTCAGGTAGAACCACTAATCCGGCATCGTTCCAAGTGTGCGTGAACAACCCCATTTTATGACTGCCCGGTAGCACTTGTAGACACCCGTTTTCCAACGTTGTATCCACAATCGGTATCCAGATAGTTAACATAAAATATGGGTCGATATCGGGCCAACATACGCCTGCGTCCTGATGCCAAGGTGTCGGATGACGTTGCCAAGGTGTCGGATGACGTTGCGAATCTCGTATCGGCAAGACAGCGCGGATATGTTGAATAGGATTGCACACAATCTCAGAACCGACAAAAGATTCAGCAAGGTCAAGGATTTTCGGGTTTTTGAGAAAGTTGAATGTCGCTTCCCCACGCGCACGCATGATATCTAAATCTCCAGTTACTTCTGATGCCTCAGCAGCGAGATGAAGCAAACGTTCTGTAAACGGTTTATCAGCGTAGGTAGAGGTAACTTTTCCCTCCTTGTGTAATCTTTCAGCGCGTTCAGCGATAATTTCTGAGTATTCTGTTACCACAGGACCTAAATCATTCTCGTCTAACACATCTTCAAGTAGTAAATATCCGTTGTCATGAAAAAATGAAACTTCAGATTCGGTTAAGCGCATAATTGTATTTCCTTGTATTATAAAAAATCTTGTTATTTTGACATTTGCGTGTTAGGGTGAATCAAAGGGATTCATCTGAATGTAAGAGGCGCAATGAATTGCGCGACTACAAACGCCCTAAACCTATAGAGAACTGTAAGGGTAATTTTCGTTTTACCATAAACTATCCCCATCTTTGTTCAGGCGGATCGAAAACAAAACCGTGAAAGAACTTCCGTTGCTCTGGCGAGAGTTGTGAGTTATAGAATGTTTTCGGATACCCCCAATGTTCCTGTGAAGCAATCATCCACGGATGTTCATAGGCGTAATATAGCATTTCGCGAGATCCCTCCGGTTCGGTGAAGATACCAGCAGAATGCCAGAGTGCATTATGGAACAGGATCGCACTTCCCGCTGGCGCACAAACTTCTAATGCCCCCGGGTATTGATATGGATACCGAAGGTCTTCATGGTTCGGGTCATGCATGGCTTTATGACTGCCCGGTATGAGCCACAGATTTCCCTGCCCTCCCTCCGTCATATCTGTCAAATAGTAGCCGACTTTGAGTTGTAAAAATGGTATCGGGCGCAAGTTTCGATAGCCGTTATCGTGTCCATCAATGTGCCATCCCATCGGGCGATCTATCAGTTCCGCACCGTGCTCAACAACTGCATCGGAGGCATGGTGGTGCGGCATCTCATTGAGCAGACCCGTGACGTAAGGAAGCATCGGTTGCCAGTCCAGCAGCTCTAAGAACAACGGATGATCCCCAAGTATGTAGAAGATGCGGGTGCTTTTTTCTCCATTGATATGTGTCATTCCTGTGTGTGGTATGCTTTTCGCTTCACATTCCCGACGTTTTTCAATGGATTCGGCAAGCGCTTTTCTGAGGGCTGCAATATGTGGACGCTCAAGAAAATGCTCTAACACTAAATAACCGTTGTTATCGAAAAAGAACCGTTGTGCGTCAGTTAACTCATGTGCCATGTTGCCATCTCTCCTTCCGTAACCGTCTGTAGACGCGCTTTGTAAGCGCGCCGAGCACATATTTCATGTGTAACCACCTCATAGGCGCGGTTTGAAACCGCGCCTACCGCGGCTTAGCTGTTTAGATTAAATCAAACAATTTCGCAGCGTTTTCTCCAAAGATACGCGCACGTGCTGTATCAGATATATCCATCTCTTCAATTAGACCCACAAACCGCGGCATATCAACCCACGGGTGGTCTGTCCCGAACAACAGACGATGCTCGCCAGCAAACTGATATGCGTAGTGCAGCGTTAGCAGTGATGGCGACACAGTGTCTAAAAAGATGTGACGAAGATATGCGCTCGGTGGTTGAGTTATATTCTCTCTCGCTCTACCTAACACCTCAGTCTGATGGTCTAAACGTCCACTCATATAGGGTAAAATACCGCCCACATGTGGCATCACAAGTTGTAAGTTTGGATAGCGTTCAAGAATGCCGCCCAGAATCAGGCGCAACAGAGCGAAGCTGTTATCTACTTGCAATCCCATCATACCGATCATCCAATAATCTTTGATTGCATCGCCCCACGTTGGCACGGTGGGATGCATCACAATCGGCATTTGCAATGTTTCTGCATGTGCATAAACCGGTTCGAACTGTGGGGCATCAACAGGTTTACCTCCGATATGCGAATAGAGCATTATCCCGCGAAACCTGAGTTTCTTAACCCGATCCATCTCCATTATTGCCTCATCTGGATTTTGCCATGGCAGACATGCTAACCCCGCAAATCGGTGTGGATAGGTGTCCACAAGTTCTGCGATAGCGTTGTTTATCGCTTGTGCGCCTGTGTTGCCCAGTTCATGTGAAAGCATGCAAGGTGGCGGTATGTTGGTGCTGAGCAGTGCTATGTCTACGCCTGCTGCATCCATGTGCTTCAGTTTACGTTTGGGATCGTAAGCTTCGTCCTGCAACCGAAATGTTTGAACATCACCGTAAGTGACGATCGCCTCACTGCCACTGCGAATTACTTGTGGTGGATGCGGGTTTTGGGCAAGGATTTCAATATAGGCTTTTGGAAATATGTGGCTTTGGCAATCAATTCGCATTTTTCGAGTCAGTATGTTTTTTTATATGTCTTTTAGTATGCCATGTCTAACCCTTTTTTATCAAGGAATCTTTTTATGCCAGTGGTGGCGTTAATTTCTATTCCTAAGTTCGGCACCCAATCCCTAAATCCTCTTATCAGTGGGAATGGACATTTGGAAGTGTCAGCAATGGTGCCCTCCTGGTAAATGTGTAAAGCTTGCATTTCAAGACATTTTGCGTTATTATATAAATGTTTAATGCTTAATTTCCAATAAAACTGTTGGCATATATGAACGTTTCATGTTTGTATATCAAATGAGACAAAGAAAATGAAAAAAGTGCATTATATTTTTTTGTATATCCTTCCCATCTTTGCTATAGTTGGTATTATTCTATACTTTACACAGAGACCTAATGCGGATCGTATAGGCGCAGTAAAACTAATATCTCACTATAGAGAGGATGCTTACGGTGCAAATGAATCCTATGGGGATAAATGCGTAATAGTCACAGGCAAAATAAAAGAAATTGCGAAAAAAGGTTTAAGCCATCAGGGATTTACTAACCAATTTGAGATAACTATTGTACTATATGGAGAATCCCTTCCGCCAGCCTCTGACCCTCATGCTAAAGAATCTCAAGAACAAGAAACAGAAAAACAGAAACTTTATCGTAAGGCGAAAAACTTTAGGGAGAATTATTTTTCTGATGAGGTAATATGTTCTTTTCACCGCAGTGAAACATACTCACTTCGTAATCTAAAGAAGGATGATATCATAACAATACAAGGAGAAGTTGTTGACAACGGCTTACGCGATTTCTCGTTTGATGAGTCCTTTATAAGAAGATCTTCTCATAACTCGCGCCTCATAGAGAATCTACTATTACGTGTCATGAATGATATAAAAGAAGGGTTAACATATTCTGAGCGGGAAGATCTCGGTCTCACGGGAAATATATTGTCCCTACCACTTAAGAATTGCACTTTAGTGTCAAGTGTATCTGTCAAATAATATCCGATATTTCCTAAAATATACTATAGTTTGGACAATTTTTAGACTTTGTTTAGGTACTTGGTCATAGTGAATTCCGAAATACATTGATACTATGAATCAAGATCATTCAAAACAATATCTTCAGTCCCATAGGGACGATATGTTTATAGATCACGGTCGAACAAGGTCTCTTTAGTCCCGTAGGGACGATATGTGTAGAATAAACACACAAGATAAACATATCGTCCCTACGGGACTAAAATGGGCGGTGTCAACGTTTATCTATAAATATATCGTCCCTACGGGACTGAAGACACTGTCACAACGGATTTATCCCTAAATTGACAGTTATGGATAGAGCGCAGCGAAACCCAACAATATCCTCGCCTAATGTGCAGATGGCGGTTGCATCAAGCGCAGAAAAACAGCACGTGATTTTCAAATTTCATATTGAATCTGAATAACAAAACTTGTCTTAACTTTACTGATTTTTTGTCCCTAATTAGCGTTGGCACTTCAGTTTTATCGTTACAGCAGCTAAACAGAATCATAGCGAAACCGATAACCAAATCCATGAGGTTGCTGTTGATACCATTCTATATCAAGTATCCCCTGCTCAGGAGGAAACGTTCGTAAGCCAACAAATGGCACCTCAGCAAGCAGTTCTATCGGAAACTTGTAATGAGGGACTGGATGTAACACCCCAAGAACAGAGGCATGATCAAAACCAACACTCACCAGCAATATTGCAGATATACTCTGATAAAGTGCTTGCCACTTCTTGCATTTCTTATAATAAAATACCTCGCTTTGTGGAAAATTATAATCATATGTTAGTAATAACTCCGCAGCACGCGTATCCATCACCGAATTTGCATGAACATGCTCACTCGCAATCAGAAGTAGCCGTGGACAATTATACCCACTCATTTGCTTCACCTTGTTGCGCACAGTGTTACGGAGTGAAGCCGTTATCATCCCATAAAACCTACCCTCACCTGTGTAACGCGGCGGTTCATTCGGTAATCCAGATCTACGTCTAACGGTTTCCACCTCAAGATGCGTGACTTCCACCACATACTCTGTCTCCTGTGTAAGACATAGGAAATCTACACCGCCTTTTGCGCGATCTTCCGCCACATCCACTTTATCAGTATGCTCTGAAAAAAAGAAATAACCTAACGCTTCAGCACGCGCACTTGCAGGCTGCGAGGATAAACGATCATTAAAAGGGTCGATATGCTCAGAATACGACGCATCTAAAAATTTACGATAACGATCCGTTATAGACAATAACGAAAGGGAAACTGACATGTTATTGATCCTGTTGCTTGTAGGGAATCAGGTTTCAGTAATTCTTTTATTACCTTTATGGTATTGGCTCATGTAAAAAGTGAGTGCGTTTTATTTTCCTAAACTCTTTGTACACTTGGATTCTCTAAATACCTCCACACTTTGTCTTGACATGAGCCAAGTTATTCTTTTTACAACTGATTTTCTTCTATATCCGGTGAGATGGACTCCACTTTATCATGTAATCAGCTGGCATTTCATAGATAAACATAGATGCAGAACGTTCACGATCACCATTACGATAGATAGTGGAAGATAAGTAGAGTTGATCCTGTGCACGCGTCATTCCGACATAGAATAGGCGGCGTTCCTCCTCAATTTCTTCTGGGGTCATATTTCGTTTCCACATCGGAAAACTGCCTTCCTCCATACCGATAATGACGACAACTGGAAATTCAGTGCCTTTCGCAGCATGCAATGTCATCAATGTGACCTGCTCAGTTTTATCATCCATTTCATCAAAATTGGTAAGCAATTTCTGGTAATCTAAAAAGTCGGATAGACTCTTTCCATCGCCGATTTTATTAAATTTCAATAATAGATTTCGGAACTTCGCCTTTGCCTCTACCCATTCTGTATCTTCTCGGAAAATTGGCAGATCGGATTGTGCCAACTGATTGATAAATTCCGCTGCTTGTTCTTTTTCTGTGGAGTCAAGAGGGAGATCGTCAGGTAAAGTAGAATGATGCACTTTGACAAACCGCTTTGCAGCATTTAGGAATGCGCTTACTTCGTTCAAGTCGTTGTGATCTTCAGGGACACCTGTTTTGGAAAGGATACCAACCCCGACAAGTGGTAGAAACTCTGTGAGTGATTTCACCTCACGTTTTTGCAAATCAATCTGTATCAATTCTTTAAAGATTTGTCTATTGGTTTCAACATCTTCCATTGCTCTATGTAAACGTCCATGTTCAATTCCAAATTTCTCTGCAAGCGCATCAATGCCTCGGCGCTGCCGCGGTAAAAGCTTTCGCGCCGTAACAAGTGTATCGTAGTACGGATTTGGTAAATTTCTCTTTAGATATGTCTGTAAATCGCGTTCGAGAATAGGGTTGTCATATCGAGCTACGTTATGCCCAATTAGGATACGATCTTGGATAAAACTACAGAATTCAGGGAGAACTATTTCAATGCTCGGAGCATCTTTAACGTCCTCTGTGCTAATTCCGTGGACCCGTGTAACCGCAAGAGGGATATGTCCTCCTGGCGGTTTTACCAATCGTTCAAAACTTTCAATTTCATTACCGATGACATTCAGACGTTTTGCAGCAATTTCAACGATGTCTGCTCTTTTAGGATTGATACCTGTCGTTTCCAAGTCATAAATAACCATATCTGCCATGTTTGGCGTTTCAAAACGGCTCAAAAGTCGTTGACATAGTTTTAGCGCGGCGATACTTTGCACACCCTCTGATTGTATTTGAATCGCGCCTGTCTCTTTAGAGGTAGTAGTGCCGATGAGAATTGTTCGCGCTGCTGTCCCCTTTTCTCCAAGGTCAGTAAAGTCGCCAATGAGCAGATTGACTGCGTTTCCGTTCAGTATTGGTTCACTTCCGCTGACACCCACAGTCGTAGCGTGAGAACTTTGTTCCTCAACATTTAATTTTTTAGGTAAAAATTGGATACGCACATTTTTATTCAGATAGGTTTTGAGCGTCTGATGGATAATTTCTGCTGCACAATACGTATCAATTCCGTAACTCGCTGTAATCTGAATTGGCTCCCCACGATCTAACGCGCTATAAAGCACATCCTGTGCAAGTGCCAGATTCTGCATCTCCGGTTGTTCTTCAATGACCGACAATTCTTTGGTACGGTAAGGAGAACGGAAAAGTTCTAAACGTGCAAAAAGTTTTTGCACAATTTTATCAATTTCTTCATCTTCAATATCGTCCGCCAGTGACTGAAGTTGTTCCCAAAATCTACGAATATTTCGGCGCGTCAAGGGTCCAACATCTTCTGGATATTCTTCAATACTCTTCAAGAGTTCTGCCAACGTCAAGTCTTTACGTTGGGCTAACCACTTCAGGCGAACCCATGTCAAATCGTCAATCCGTTTTTCAGGAAAATTGATGGCGTTTTCAAAGTCGCGCGGAAGTTGCCATTGGGTAAAACAGAGATAGGAGAGAATACCTTTAAGATTATCATCGTCAAAGGAGTTGGTCGCTCTAATCCGCTGAAATTCAATGCCGGTTCGTAGTAACTCTTCTTCCAACACATCGGCAAGTTTGTGCGTCCGGTAAAAGACCGCAATGTCACGATAAGAGAAATTACGTTGTTTCACCAAGTTACGGATGATCTTGATTATAGAACGTGCCTCCTCCGTAGGAGTGCTGAACGTGTAGTGATAGATATTTCGCCCTTCATTTTTGTGGGTTATGAGAGTGTGCTGTTGCTGTCGTAGTGGGTTCTGTGCGATGACCTTCTGCGCAGCGTGTAAGATCGTCTCACTACACCGATAGTGATCGTCTAATTCAACCGTTTGGGGTGTAAAATCTGATTTGAAATTCTCAATGTACTGCGGATTTGAACCTCGCCAGCTGTAGATGGATTGATCAGCATCAGCGACCACCATCAGATTATATTCTGGTACAGTACAGAGCAATTGTAGGAGACGATATTGGACGCTGTTCACATCGTGATATTCATCTACAAGGATATGAGAGATCGTCTGATGATATTCCTGTTGTACTTCTGGAGCTTTTTCAAACAGTGCGACTGTTTTTATGAGGAGGTCATCAAAATCAAGAGCGTTGTATTCGTCAAGTTTATGCTGATAGGTTTTGACTGCATTTTGGATGTTTGCTTCCACATCCGGATCGTCTATTTCAGCGACAATCTCTGGATCAATGAACAAGCCGTCCGATACATCGTTGCATTTTGCATCGCTGATGATATTCCGCAATCGCCATGGTGGGTAGTTGTACGAATTCAGATTGAGTTCGTTGACGACTTCCAATAATATCTCGTCTTGGATTTCTTGATCGAAGATAGCAAAGTTTTCGCTCAGTCCGATATGATGGGCATATTCGCGAAGTACTTTTACACAGAAAGCATGAAAGGTGCTGACTTTAATGTTAGAACCGTGCGGCTCACCGATTTCGTTGTTGACACGATCTTGCATCTCTTGTGCAGCTTTATTGGTGAAGGTGATCGCAAGGATGCTTTCTGGTTTAATGCCGTGTTGACGAATTAGGTACGCGATGCGGTGGGTGATGACTTTTGTTTTACCTGTGCCGGGTCCTGCGATGACGAGCATAGGCCCGTCTTTATGTATTACAGCTTGTATCTGTTTTTCATTTAAATCATGGAGAATATTCATCTGTGTTTACCACAAGAAATTGTATTGTCTTTTAGGCTTAATATGGCACAATATCACGACATGGCAGCTTCCACCTTCACAAGTGTTTAGTATAACCTATTTGACGCGAAAATTCAAGTCTTTTTGAGCAGTTTGTTATAAGGTTATTTAGTTTTAAGAGTTTTCCGTTATTGAGGTTTACTCAAAGTTAATGTCCCAGGCCGGTAGGTGCGGTTTCTAACCGCACCATAAGCGTCAATTTAAGAAAAATCTATGTTATTGTAAACACCTCTAAATACGCATGATTATGGAGATTAGTCCTCTTTAGTCCCGTAGGGACGATATGTTTATAGAAAAACGGTGAACAACTTCACTTTAGTCCCGTAGGGACGATATGTAGAAAATATGGCGTTGGGGGACACATATCGTCCCTACGGGACTAAGACATATGGACATCTCATATCTATAAACATATCGTCCCTACGGGACTGAAGACACTGCCACAACGCATTTATCCCTAAATTGACGCTTATGGGTGCGGTTTCTAACCGCACCGCATCGGACAAGGCAAGTCGCTGTGAGGGTTTTTGATCCAAATTCGGCAGAATACGCGGTGGTATTCTGCATTGGTTAGAAACCGCACCTACCGGCCTGGGGTATATAGCAGGTGTAAAAAAAATCGTCCGAAAAACCGAAAACTAAATAACCCTGAGTTTCTTATCAGGGTTATTTAGTTTTAGACATTTTAGTCATTTTTTATCACAATCGTTAATATTTTTGGATATGCAGATATAACGTGATTTTTCACGCTATATCTGCTATACTTCACCTTAAAAAATCTTAACCTTTGAGGTGAAAAATGCCAGAGAAAGATTCTCGACACTTGTTAGATAGATTAGCAGAAATAGAAGATCCGCGCAAGGAGAAAGGAAAACGACACCCGTTGAACTCACTCCTCGGACTCGTCCTTATTGGTATTATGTCCGGACATAAAGGATATACTTCCACCGCAACTTGGGCACGCTCTCAACCAGACCTCATCCAAGCACTCGGTTGGACACACAAGACATCGCCTTGTCCCGCAACGATACATAATGTGCTGAAAGTGTTAGAAGCTGATGTCGTTGAGAAGACATGGACAAA
>PYJA01000134.1 GCA_003635185.1 Candidatus Poribacteria bacterium
CGTGAGTTCGGAAAAAGATTTAAGGTTTTAGAGCAAGCGATGTCTCGGTGATCTGCTGATATTCCGGCAAGTTCAAAGAGGGCTTCTTCTCTAAATAGGTATAAGCAATCAATGCCGCCACCATATTTACTTGAAAGTTGATAAAACTTCTATGTCGTGTATGTTGGAGTTGCGTTTGCGTTTTTATCTCCTTGATAACTGATTCAATGAGCATCCGTTTCTTGAGCAGCATCGCATCAAAGTCTGATAAAGGTTCCGGCTTCATATTCTTGCGAACCTTATATATCAAGTCAATGTCTTGGGAGCGTAAGTATTCACGCAGGGTTTGGGAAATATATCCCTTATCCGCAAAGAGTTTGCCAAACAGACCGGCTACCATCTGCGGCACAACTTTCCGGTCATCTGTCGTGGCGGGTGTGAACTCAATACCCAAAAGTTCGCCAGATGTGTTGATACTCAAATGAAGTTTGAACCCATAGAACCAACCGACAGAGTTTTTGCTAAGTGATGCTTGTTCAGCAAAGACTTTGTGTGTCAGAATACGGCGATTGTGGCAGACCGGTATAGGTGTAGAATCAACAAAGGAGATACCATCACAGGTGCCAAAGCGTGTGTAAAGATAAACAGACAATGGTTCAAGCACTTCTTGTTGAAGTTCCACAAAACGATTGTAGCTCACCAAGTTCGGGAAGGCCCATCGCAAATAGTGTCGCACGTGTTTTTCATAATAATCTTTCAATGTTTGATATCCGCTTTGATGAAAAAGAATAAGGATCGTCATCACCTCACTGGGATGTAAAGTGCGCGAGCGTCCCCGCTTTTCAGGGCGTTGGCTTGCGGGCAGTTGATGCGCTGCTTTATATTTTTCATACACAATTAAAAAGTCGTCAATTTCACAAAAAAGTGATACAATAGTCATTAGAGAACTCCTTGATAAAGTATGGATTACTTCATTATACTAAAGGGGTTCTCTTTATACCATAAATACTTACTTTTTTTCCGAACTCACGTTACAATAGATTTTAGTCTGAAACAAATTTGCATTGCTGGAAAAAAAATGGTATCATTTAAGTGACCAATTTTAGTCGTCGGTCTGAGACTAAAGTGAGACTTGGAAATGCGCCCTTTATTTGTATCGTTATCAACTTTAACGTGTATTCTCGGTCTCATCTTCATTATGCGGGGTTATTTCCATCCTGCTAAATATCAAAAGGAGTTGTCTAAGAAAACTACGACTGCAGTTAGAGTAACCCAAGTTTACACAGAGGCTAATCATTTTGTGATAGTCGGTATCGGAATTGTTAGCTTAGGTATATTGATCACCTTTATCGGCACACAAATAGACACTGATGAGTGGAAAAATCTATATTCACGTTTAACTGGTAAAACAGAGAAGAAGTCAAAAGTTACGGATAACCCCGAAGAAACATTAGAACGTGAGGAAAATGGGATTGAATCAGATTCCTGACAACTTTATAAGCGTCAAGGAACGTATTGCAGCAGCTGCAGGACGGAGTGGCCGTGCCCCGGATTCAATAAAACTCGTTACAGTTACGAAAGGACGTTCAATAACAGAGATTCAGACAGTCCTTGCAGCTGGTGTAACCGATATTGGAGAAAACCGCGTGCAGGAAGCACAGCAGAAATACGAGCCAATTCATTCCTCTCTCGCAGCATCAGGCTTGCAAATGTGTGAATGGCACCTTGTCGGACATCTGCAGAGGAACAAAGTGAAATCTGCTTTAGAGATGTTTAGTTTAATCCATTCAGTAGATAGTTTGCGACTTTTAGCGGAGATAGCACGCCGCGCAGAAGGACGCGAACAACAAGCGGAGATATTAATTCAAATCAATACAACTGGTGAAGCAAGTAAGTTCGGCTTAGATTCGGAGGATGTGTTCGGTTTTTTAGAAAAGTCCCAAATGTATTCAGGCGTACGCATTGTCGGGTTAATGACAATGGGGATGTTAAGTTCTTCCCCAGAGGTAAATCGCCCAGCATTTGCATCGTTGAGAACGCTTTCAGAAAAGATAACGGCCGAGAAATTTCCCAGTATAACAATGCAATATCTCTCCATGGGGATGACAAATGATTTTGAGGTTGCAATCGAAGAAGGAGCAAACCTTGTTAGAATAGGTAGGGCAATTTTTGAAACCACGATTTAATACAAGTTATCTTGAATTTGAGCGTGAGTTCTAAAGTATCTTTTTTAGGAGAAAAATGGTGGTAGATAACCTAAAATTGGGTGTGATTGGTGTGGGAAAAATGGGTGGTATTATTGCAAGAAGTATTGCTGGCCGTCTGCTTCCAGCACAACAGATTTGGATTACTGATCTGGACAGAAAACTGGTTACCCAACTCTGTGAAGAGAAAAATGTGAACGCTGCATCAGACATCAACGAACTCATTAAAAAGACAGATGTTATCCTATGTGCAGTTCCGCCCGTAGCGGTTCCCCACATCCTACCACAAGTAACACACAGTCTCTCATCTCCGCAATGGATTATTAGTATCGCTGCAGGTGTTACAACTGAAACACTTGAATCATACTTTGAAAATCCGCCCCCGGTTGTTCGTGTGATGCCAAATATTGCGGCTTCCGTTGAAGCAGCAATCTCTGTGTTAACAGCTGGGAGTGTCGCAGATGAGAAACATATTGCCATAGCACAGCAAATATTCAACGCTTGTGGTACTACATTAGTTATGGAGGAACGTCATCTAAATGCGGTTACAGGAGTTAGCGGTAGCGGTCCTGCTTATGTTGCGCTTTTCATAGAAGCATTAGCAGATGCTGGTGTACATGTCGGTTTACCACGGCAAGATGCACAAACTTTGGCAATACATACGGTTTTGGGGGGCGCGACGATGTTAGCGCAATCTCAAGAACACCCCGCTGTACTCAAGAACCGAGTCACAACACCGGGGGGAACAACGGCTGCGGGACTTCATGCACTTGAACGAGGTGGTTTGCGCGCAACGCTTGCCGAGGCAATCCTTGCTGCAACGGAACGGGCACAACAACTTGGCACGGAAAAGTAGGAAAGGTATTCACCTTAATGCCGTATCTTGCATATTTACTCAGAGAAGCACTGAATCTGTACTCGTTGATTGTCCTGGTAAACGTCTTACTTTCATGGGTGGTGTTCGGAACGCAAAATTTAACTGTCCGGCGAATTTATTTGATGACAGGTAAAATCGTTGATCCGCTATTACAACCTATTCGAAACCTATTTTATCCGATGACTCGGAATTTGGGAATTGACTTTTCTCCGATAATTTTACTCATTCTCTTGCAAGTTCTCAGGTCATGGTTGTATCCGTAAACTATCTTGAGTCTGGTATATATCAAACTATTTCGTAACTTCGTGCTATCTATTAGGGCACAACTATTGGTTTTATGAAAAAGGCAAAATCTCCATCAGGAAACACTTCTCCAAAACATTATCGGGGTAAATCTAAGAAAGAAAACCTAACATCTGCCCCAACTGAGAGTGTTTTAAACAGTTCCGATGAAGCGGAAATTCTCAAATTGTGGACAACTCAAAATGTCTACAAGGTTGATGAAAAAACTACGGAATTACCGACTTACGTAATCCGAGAAATGCCTACCCCTGTCCATACATTGAGCATTGACACACTGCGCAGTAAAATTTATCAAGATATTTTTCTCAAATATGAAATAATGCATGGGCATACTGTCGCTTATTCACCACTCTGGGAAACCTCGCCTTTCAGCATTGAGGCGAGCGTAATTAGGGAAGATGCGGCTACTGCTGCGGAAAATATCATCAATTTCCGAAAACAGTGCCGAGAATTTTACAGCCAACAATTGGAAGCGCAACAGCAGAAATTGCAGAAACTCGGAATTTTTGCTGATTGGAGTTCTGCTGAAAAAATATTGGAGGCACGCTTCGAAACTAAACTTTTTAGTTTCTTTGACCGACTACGGGAGACTAAATTCCTCCGTGATGAACTGAAACTTAGCTATTGGTGTACAAAATGTGTTGCCCCGTTGGAAGTCGGTAAAACAGTTACATCGGTTTCTAATAGCGTCTTAGATACCTATGTAAAGTTTCCATTCAACAACGGTTTTGAAGAATTCGGTAAAGATGTCTTTTTCGTTGTCCGTTTCCCATTTTCTCAATTGTGGGAAGTCGCTGGAACAATTGCAGTCGGAATTTATGAAAGTACCACCTTTTTGCTGACTGAATTTGAAAACCAATATCTAATTTTTTCTGAACCACAATTCAAGAAATTTGTTGATCCAAACACGAAACGTAAGAAATATCCAGTCCCTATTGCAAAATTAAAAGCAACGCAGTTTAATAATTGCACTATTTCACACCCGCTTTTTTCACTAAGCGACTTGCCTTTTTTTCAAATACCGAAGAAAATCGTGGAAAGCATTTCTGATTCATCGCAAAAAAAGGAATTGTTAGCGGGCATCATCCCTCTAAATCCTGCACACCATTCGTTGAGTTATAGCGTCTTCAATACATTACCAGAGATACACAATTCTACCGATGCAAAATTTATAGCATCCACACCAATAACTTCCATTTTTGACGAAATCGGCAGGTTTACAGAAGATGCAGATACCTTGTGTGGATTAAATTTGTCTGATGCAATTCAGTTTATTAGTGATGAATTGGAAAATCGTGGATGCTTAATGAAAGCGAGAAAACAGAAAATAAAACAACTTGAATGTCAACACTGTAAGGGTTTGTCAGTTTCCCGTCCTTACCGTCATTGGATGTTTCCCGTTACTTCTAATGGCGTTAAAAAGGCGGTTGCAAAATCATCTGAGTATTGGGAGCATTACGATGACGAGATAAGGGACGATATTCAAAGTGAAATGATGCGTACCTCTGATATGCCTATTTCATCACAGCGTCAATGGGGCATACTACTTCCCATACTAAGATGTGATAATTGCAGCAGCCTAATTACAGATAAAAAGATCCTTCGTACTGTTCGTAGTTCTATTCGTCGTGGTTCCGAACATTGGTTCCGTTTGAGTGTAGAAGAACTATTGCCCGCAGATACGGTCTGCATGAACTGTCATTCAAAGGACTTCCGTAAGGAGACCACTTACATTGAAAATCATTTTGCAAACTTACTCCAAACGCTTGACACCTCAGATTTTAAGAAATCTCCCGATGTTGCTTCCACGAATGTCGTTTTTGCACCACCAACTGCTTTTTTAAAATGGTTAGCGGAGTTAAGTATGCTTTCAGTAGCATTTCAGATTAACCGATCTGTTAAAGCAAGCCAACCGTTTAAATTCTTAAAACTGAATAGAATTGCTGACGCGGTGTGGAACACCGAGGTACAGGAAAAATTCCTAAAAAAATATCCCGCAGATGTTTTACGGTTAATTTCGATAACCCCAGAATTACATCAAGATCAGCTTGAAGGAGACGGGACCAAACAACTTGAAGCGTTGTTAGAAGCGTATAATCACAAATATGCACAGCTTAAAAAGATATTATATCAGACAGCCGAACTGTTGACAAACTTTGAGAAGAAGGGATATTCGGATACACATACTATTTTGTCAAACGAACATGGTACGGAAGTTTCTGACGTACTGTTAGGACCAGATGTGCTTGCAGTTTCGTTAACCAATAAACTTTTGATTGATATTGAGGCAGCATATCAGAAAAGAGATTTCTACGGAATGTGGCAATTATTGTACGATTTCTGTCGGACGGACCTTCAGTTTTATATTGAACTCTGTGGATCCGAAGTTATAGATAAGAGGTTAGAGTCCGTGCAGCTTGCTGTCTCATCAATATTAAAAGTTATTTTACAGCGCCTTGCCCCGCTTCACCCTTTCTTAGCCGAAGAGATTTTTGCTCAGACAAATTCCTCTATAGGTAGTATATTTCAAGATAAATGGAACAAGTTACCAAAAATCTCTCAGCAATTTGATACGGAGACTGAATGGGAATCATTGAAGAAAATCCATCAATCAACAAACTAATATCAATAGGATAAATAAGATAGTGAGTTCTCCATTTCAATATTTCAAAAATGTTTTACCGTTAATAGTGGTAGCGATCCCCGCATTATTGCTTGATATTGTCACTAAGTGGCTTGTGCGCATGCATATTCCAAAAGGGGGAGGTTATCCAATTATTCCAGGTTTTTTTAATCTACGGCATGATAGAAACACAGGTGCTGCTTTCGGGATTCTATCAGATCAGCGGATGTTGTTAGTTATCATAACAATTGCTGCATTAATCTTTATTTTCATCTATTCTTTCAGATTCCGTAACAGTCGATGGATGCAAACTGCATTGGGTTTTCTACTTGGTGGAGCAGTTGGAAACTTTATTGACCGTATCTACTTAGGTGAAGTCGTTGATTTTTTGCAGTTTGGCATAGAAAGTAAGAGGCTGTTTTGGCCTACTTTTAACGTCGCGGATGTATCTGTGTGTATAGGGGCGGGGATGCTCATTTTTTACCTCTTTCGGATTCAGAATCGGAGTGTTAATTGAACTGGCAATTAAAGCACTATGTAAACCTAAGTTGCCACTATGTAGCACAATCTGTTAGATTGTGCCTGTGAGGACGCAAACTGACAGTTTGCGCTACGATATTTTGTTTGGGTTATGCAAGATAGAAAAATCTGCCTCCTTTTTCATAAAGACCTCCACATAAAGTAAAGGTTGAAATTATGTTCAAATTTAGAATTCACATATTTGTGGTCACTTTAGCAACTATTTTCGCGTTAGGACCGCAATCAGAAGCACAAAATCAGAGTGTTCCGCCAACACAACAAACTCAAGAAACACATGAAGAGGAGTATAGCGAAAGTGCCTTACGTCGATTTGAGATTGTTACGTTAAGCTCACTCCCCTTTACAGCAGTCCACAGTTATTTAGGGGTTCGTGGTATAAAGATGATACAGACGAATAAAATCGCGCCAGAATTAACACCACAAAATTACCGCGTAATGGGAATCGCTGCTGTTTCGTTTTCACTATTTATCGGTATTTGGGACTGGTTGCATACCCGTAATGTAGATAGGTCTGCACCAAGTGTCCCGGGACGAAAACCGCCATCGCCTCCCACTGATGACGGTATTCCTCCTGACGGCAGTATTGCTCGTGCTCCCATTTTCGGTCCACATGCAAATAGATATGGTGTCTCAACATATTTAGGACAACTACCGCCCTACGCAGCACATACTGGGTTGAATAGGTGGACAGCGGATCCACCTGCCGGTTTTGTTATCCCGCTATTTGAAATACGGTTTTAATTATTTTTTATTACGCAATAACTCATGGAAGATAGGTATTATAGTAAACTTTAGAATTAATTGAACATTATGAGCTGTTCAACCAGCAAACCGAAACGAACGCAGACGCTGTCCCATAACCTGCCAGGTTGTGCAGAAACGGAACACAACCTGGCAGGTTATGGGACAAAATGTCCCTTTAATTCTAAATATTACCATAACGTAAGTTTGATAAATTCTGTCCGTTGGGTAGAACGGAAATGGACACTAAAAACAGCCCTAAAAAGTGGGCGTTGACTCATTTGCAGTTGATATTACCGAAAAAATAAGTAAAACCCTACTCTTTATTCCTGCCAAGGCGGTTCGATTGTTAGGTTTCGCTCTACTCAACAGACAATATTTTGATAGACAGAACAATAGGTTTTGATATAACCTGTTATGAACACTAAAGACATAGAAGCACTTGCATCTTTTGATTTTCCGATAGAACATTTCCATGACCGCAGCACGCGTTGGCTACTTGAGGATAGTGATAACGTGCGGGGACTGTTAGAAATTGTCGCGGAGCATCTTGTAGAGAAACTTGATTTTAGTCGACTCTTACACGTCAACAGAACCTTTATTCCGGATAACCTTCGGCAGCAGGAGTCGGACCTCGTGTATAGAGTGCCGTTTCGTGGGGAATCGGCAACAGATGAACTACTGATTTATATCCTGATAGAGCATCAATCGACGGTAGACATAACGATGGGGTTCCGTGTGCTGTTTTATATGACACAGATATGGGATTTCCAACGGCGCGAGTTGGAGTCAAACAACGTTCCCAAAAGTGTGTGGCGGTTGCGTCCGATTATTCCGATTGTGCTTTACACTGGAGACCGGAGGTGGCAGACACCGATAGCACTTAGCACGATGATGGATTTGCCCGATACACTTGCAGCGTTCGTGCCAAAATTTGAGACACTTTTTCTCAGCGTCAAGGACGCAGACGCAGCGTCCCTTACTAAAACAGATCATCCATTAGGTTGGTTGCTCACCGTGCTGCAAAAAGAACACGCAACCAAGGCGGACATACGCGCCGCGCTGATAGAAGCGGTGACACATCTCGATACCCTTGACGCAGAAAAGGTTGAGCAGTGGCGCCGCGCAATCTTCTATCTTTACCTATTGATCCTGCATTGCCGGCCACCTACAGAACACGAAGAACTGAAAACACTGGTTCATCAGCAAATGACAAAACCATCCCACAAACAGGAGGGGGAAACAATGGCACAAACAATGGCTGAATACCTATTTCAACAAGGACAAGAACGAGGGGAAAAGCTCGGAGAAAAACGCGGAGAAAAACGCGGAGAAAAACGCGGAGAAAAACGCGGAGAATTGCGGGCAAAACGGGAAGCGCTCCTGAAATTGCTCCACTTGCAATTTGACGCTGTCCCCGAATCTGTTACCAACAAAGTTTCTAAAATTCGGAGTGTCTCCCGACTTGACAAGCTTTTTGAGCAGGCAGCTACCGCAAAAACAATCGATCAAATAGATTGGGAAAACGCTTAGAAAAAATAGTATTGTCCGTCGGGTAGAGTTTGCAAAACCTGATGGACAATACTATATTTTGGTCTTGGCGTTATCAGACACTTCCGATTAAATCATTATCATGTCTATTATACAAAAAATGCGTGTTCTCTTTATGGGTACCAGTGAATTTGCGATTCCAGCACTGAAAGAACTTATTGCCCACGATTTTGAAGTGATAGCCGTTGTTACGCAACCTGATCGCCACAGTGGGAGAGGCAAAAAGTTAAGTCCACCGCCCATAAAGCAGATCGCCACAGAATATAAACTCAAGGTTTTTCAACCTGAGAAAGTGAGAAAATCAGAATTTGTTGAAACTCTAAAACAACTTTCACCAGATGTGATTGTCGTTGCAGCTTTCGGTCAACTTTTGCCACAAACGGTGTTGGATATTCCGCCTTGTGGTGTCATAAACTTGCATCCGTCCCTCTTGCCAAAATATAGAGGTGCAGCCCCGATTCAATGGGCATTAATTAAGGGGGAGACCGAGACAGGTATAACGCTCATGTTGTTGGACGCTGGTGAAGATACGGGCGATATTATCTGCATGGAGCGAATACCCATTGAACCTAAAGACACAGCTGAAACGTTACATAATCAATTAGCAAATATTGGTGCACGCCTTTTGGTGAAAGTATTGACTGATTTGCCGCAAGGACAACCGCCAAAGGCAATACCACAGAACCACGCTGATGCGACACATGCCCCGCGCTTGACGAAAGCAGTAGGACAAATTAATTGGAGCGAATCTGCAAGTACAATTCATAATCTTATTAGAGGCACAGCAGGATGGCCAGGCGCATATACCTTTTTTCGAGAAGATATGCTCCTAAAGATAATTCGATCTCTGTCACATGAAAATGAGCACTCATTAAAACAAGACGGACCAAATAAACTACCCGGCACGATTAAAATCACTGCTGAACAACAGTTGTTTGTAAAAACGGGTAAAGGAGAACTTCAATTGCTGCAAGTTCAACCCGCAACCAAAAAAGTAATGAAAGTTCAAGATTTTGTTAACGGGTATCAACTAAAAAATGGGGAACGTTTTTCCACTTTGATTTCATCGTAAATGATTGTATTAGGATTCTGAGATGAACACACTTAATAAAACTTTATGGGGAATGGTCAAAACCGCAATTTATTGCTTGAGTGTAATGGGAATTGTCGGTTTGTTGACGGTTTTTATTGTTATCCCACAGTGGGTTAAGTCAACGGAGATTTTGGTTCCTAACCTTATCGGTAAACACTATTATCAAGCTGTAAACTCCCTTGCCAATGCCGGTTTAGAGCCAGAAAAGACAATTCGCCAAGCAAGCAGCAGCGAACCGATAGGAAATGTCATTGAACAATTTCCACTTGCAAATATAGGAATCAAACCCCATCATAAGGTCAAAATCACAGTCAGTACTGGAGCAGATCTTACACCTATTCCCTCAGTCGTTGGCAAATCACTGGATGCAGCACGTGAAACACTTGAAACAGCGGATTTCCGCGCAAATACAGTTGCTCGTGTCCATTCTACAAATTATTTACCGGATACTGTTATTGCTCAAAGTCCACCTGAAGGGACTCCTAAAAAACGCCGCACCTCTGTAAACCTATTGGTTAGCCTGGGGAGAAAACCACAAAACATTAAATTACCAGACCTTCGGAAGCAGCCTGTCAACGAGGTATTGCCCATACTTGAAGGGATCGATTTGAATGTTGAAATCAAAAATATCCCACACCCAACAATTGGGCAAGGAAGGATTATTACCCATGAGAAACTTGTACATAGCGGCGACCTGATTACACTTGAAGTTAGTGGAAAACGTGATCAAACTGAAAATAGTAGCAGATGGTTAACGCACAAACATACCGTCAGTGAAGAAGGGAATCGGGCACGCAAGGTTAAAATTGTTATCGTTGATGACTACGGTGAACGCATTGTAATCAATAATGCTTCTTATGCGCCAGGAACAGTTATCGACTTACAAAAGAGAAGAGTCAAGGTTTTTGGTTCGGCACTGGTAATTGTGTTTGAAGATGGCAAAAAATTGCATGAACGTCGTTATCAATAATCTTACAATGGATGCTGGTAATTAGAAAAAACCGTTCTACCGAAAATTGGAGGTGTGTTAAATTTATAAAGTACCCAAAATTGCGCCATCGCTTTTAGCAGCTGACTTCAGCCGTTTCGGTGAAGAAGTAAAGCGAGTTGTTACTGCAGGTGCTGACTTACTCCATTTTGATGTAATGGATGGCGAGTTTGTGCCAAGCTTCGGTATAAGTCCACCATTAATTGCTGCCGTTCGCGAAAATACGGATGTGCCTTTTGATGTCCATATCATGGTAACACACCCGCTCCGCTATATTGATGCTTTAGCCGATGCAGGGGCAGATATGATAACCTTCCATATTGAAAGCAACGATGCACCTTATGAGGTAATCTCTATGATTAAGGCACACAACATAAAAGCCGGCTTAGCATTTTCGCCAAATACACCGACTGAAGCAGTTACACCTTACTTGTCGGATATTGACCTCGTGTTACCGATGAGCGTTGAGCCAGGATTTGGAGGACAAGCGTTTTTACCAAATACTTTGGATAAAATTGAAAATTTGCAGAACGAGATTCAGAAAATAGATAATTCGCCTGACATTTCGGTTGATGGAGGTGTAACAGTAGATATAGCTCCAGACGCTGTTCGTCAAGGGGCGACAATTCTTGTCGCAGGCACAGCAATTTTTCGAAGCGAACATCCTAAAGCAGTAATAGAAAAATTGCGAACTGTGGCATAAACTTGAGTCTCTGAGAATAGACATAGGAAAAGATGCATACGTTCTATATTCCCTCAATTCAGATCAATAAAAAGATTGCAACGGTTAAAGGTTCAGAGCAACACCACCTCCGAAATGTGCTTCGTTTAGGACATGGCGATACAATCCGAATTGTTGATGGAAAAGGAAGTGTCTGTATAGGTGAAATATATAAAATTGATGCTGAGTCAACGGAGGCAGAAATTCTAAGCCATGAGTTTCATCAGAGAGATACACCGTCTTTAACCCTTTTTCAAGGGTTGCCAAAGTATGATAAAATGGAATTAATTTTGGAAAAGACGACTGAACTCGGTGTATCACAGATTGCACCTATGTCCACAGAACGTTCATTACAGGAACCGAGTGAAAATCGTTGTGAACGTTGGCATCGGGTCGTCCTCTCAGCAACAAAGCAGTGCAAACGCGCGTGGTTACCTGAACTATGTGAAATGCAACAATTTGAAAACTGCCTGAACACGCTCCAAAAATACGCTATCAGTCTAATTTTCTGGGAAAATGAGAAGGAACAACATCTCAAAGCAGTATTGAGAAAAGCACCAGAGGTAGAATCCATCGCATTTTTAGTGGGACCAGAAGGTGGTTTTACCGATAAAGAGGTTGACGCTGCAATTGAAAACGGATGTATCCCAGTGACGATTGGTTCAAATATCTTGAGAACAGAAACCGCCGCAATTGCAGGAATTACCATCGCCGCTTACGAATACCAAATTTGATTCAATACCAATACTATGAAAACAGCAAAACTCATCACAATGGGATGTAAGGTTAATCAATACGACACGCAATCAATGCGGGAATCACTCGTCCGCAACGGTTATACCGTTGTAGACGAGGCGCAGTCTGCAGACCTATATCTCATTAACACCTGCACGGTAACAAACGCTGCTGATCAGAAAGCACGCCAAGCAATTCGGCGGGCTATCCGACAGAACCCAAATGCAGATGTGCTGGTTACAGGATGTTATGCTGAAAGTGATCGAAAGGCAATTGAGAAGATTCCAGGTGTTACTTATGTCTTCGGTAACCGTGAGAAAGCAGACTTTCAAACCTATCTTGATAAGTTGCACGCTGAGACACCGCTCCAGATTCAACCTATTCAGCACGATGCTATTCGGGAGCATGCCCGTTTTAGTAGCGGCGTTAGCAATTCAGGAAAGCGCACTCGCGCCCTTATAAAGGTCCAAGATGGTTGCAGTGCTTTTTGCACGTACTGTATTATTCCTTATGTGCGGGGTAGAATGACGAGCCGTCCACTTTTAGAGATCGTGGACGAAGCGCATCGCATTGCCGACAGCGGTATAAAAGAAATTGTGATTACCGGCGTGCATCTTGGGGCGTATGGACAGGACACGGATAGAGACAAGGATATTGCTGATATATTAGAAAGAATACATGGGATTGATGGAATTGAACGGATCCGCTTCAGTTCAATTGAACCGATGTATTTCCCCGATATTCTTTCGGAGCGGATGTCCGCTCTTCCGAAGTGTATGCCCCACTTTCACCTTCCGATCCAATCTGGGGCTGATAATGTGTTACGCCGAATGCGCCGCCGTTATTCCACTGCCCAATTTGCACACCTTGTTGAAACCCTACGTTCCCGTTTTACCGATGACGTAGGTATTACGACTGATATAATGGTCGGATTTCCCAGCGAAACAGAGACAGATTTCAAGGATTCACTGCAGTTCGTTAAAAAAATAGGATTCAGTCAGCTACATGTATTTCGGTACTCCCCGCGTAAAGGCACTCCTGCAGCGACTTATCCGGATCAAGTTCCGCCTCATGTTTCCGCAGAACGAAGCAAGGTGATGATTGAATTAGGAAATCAACTCAATAAATCATTTCGCAAACGGATGCTTGGTAAATCAAAAGACGTTTTAGTTGAAGAAAGTAGGGAGGGTCCGGAAAACTTCCCTGCCGGATTTACGGATAACTATATCCGTGTACTCGTGGAAGTTCCAGAAACTGTGATAAATCAAATTATACAGGTTAAGTTAACAACTTTAGATGACAAATTCGTCTATGGAATATGTTAGTGATGCCTGTTACAATAAAGACTGAGGTACAAACCTCATTTTATATTATCTTTTCCTTGGAGGAAAACATTTTGTCAAAATTAAAAATTATATTTGCATTTTTTGTCTTACTCTTTGTTGTGTCGGGATGCGAAAGAATTGCGGATAAAGTAATATTGCCGCCCGATACAACACCGGCAGGGACGCAACCTCTCACAGTGATGACCTATAATGTTTACGTTGGCAGCAGTGCAGCCCCGCTTTTGTCCGTAGAGAATCTGGGGCAAGTACCAGGGCAAGTTGCTACGATGTACAATAACGTCATGGCATCCGATTTTCCAAGCCGCGCAACAGCAATTGCTAAATCTATAAAAACGTCCCAACCACATATTATCGGACTGCAAGAAATATCGTTAATTCGCCGCCAAAGTCCTGGGGATTTCATTCCGGACAATCCAACTCTTGCGGAGGAGGTTGTCTTGGATTATCTTGATATTTTGATGAACGCACTTCAAGCAGAGGGTTTAAGTTACGAAGTCGCTGCACAAGTTGAAAATATAGATGTTGAAATGCCGATGTTCACTGATGTCGGTATTGTTGATGTCCGATTAACCGATTATGATGTAATCCTTTCTCGCAGCGATGTTGAAATATCAAATCCGATGAGTGCTAACTACGAAAATGCGCTGACAATTGAAATGCTCGGTCTTGTAGTAAAAAGAGGTTATGCTGCTGTAGATGCTACTGTTGCAGGTGTAACTTATCGCGTTGTCAACACACATCTTGAGGCATTTGTAGAAGAAAGCAGGGTGGCACAAACACAAGAACTTGTGGATATTCTCAGCAGCGAAACCATGCCGATTATTCTGTTGGGAGATTTCAACACGCCAGCACCCGACGGCACTGCTTACCAAATGTTGCTATCAGCGGGGTACGTTGACGTTTGGCAGATGGAATCCGAGGGAACTGGCAACACCTGCTGTCAAGATGGAGATCTTCAAAACAGGGTGAGTAGACACTATGAACGGATCGACCAGATTTTTGTCAGAAATCTGGAAATCCCCGATTCTGTCATGACATATACAGTGGGCGATAAACCCGCAGATCAATTAGCCTCTGGACTATGGCCATCTGACCATGCTGGCGTTGTTGCACAGCTTACATTTGAGTAGCATAAATCCGTTTAGTTGTTTAACAAAAGACGAGTTCTCACCACAGAGAACTCGTCTTTTGTTTTGAATAGGTTGCATTGATTCGTCCTATGTCTACTCAGGTGCCGCCTCAATTATATCATCCTGCGGCACGCCATTAAGAATTTGGCGCACACCAACATTTTTGACAGGATTACGGTTTTCATCGAAACTCGAAATACTTGTTGCACCTTCATAGTTAGTTATTGCAGCAATTGCATCACGAATCGCATCCGGATCATCTGCTGATCCTACGCTCTCAATTGCCATTGCCAAAATTTTCATGGCATCATAGCCTGCTGCTGCAATGCCATCAACAGAGCCATGTTTTGCCGTATAAGCAGAATTAAATTGGACAGCATCCGGATCTAAGTTGGTACAATAGTAACCATCAACAGGTTCATTATCCTCCAAAGTCATAGACATGAGTGGATCGTCCCAACCATCGCTACCGATAAAGATAGATTCAATTCCCATGTCCCGTGCTTGTTTCATTATGAGCGGGTTCGCTGGTGGAAAACTGGCGAGAAGAAGGACATGTTGCAGTATGGGCAAGTTCACAGGCGGAGAACTTACGAGAGGACGGGGCTGAGGCTCGTACGCCATTTTGATGCTCGCATTGATACTCGCAAGTTGCGAATCAAACATCGTATCGCCACTTTCATAGACTTGTTTATTAAGGATACCAACCTGGTGGTCGGCTAGCAGATTTTCCCAGCCTGAGACGAGTTCTTGGAAGCTAGCCTCAAATGCTTGGACAAAACCTTCAGAATACACATCCTTATTCTGCCAAATCATAGAGGCAGATATTGCATTGAGTTGCTCTACGGCAACTTTTGCCAAAAGATTTGCCTGCAGGACATTGGAACCTGCAACGAGAAACATGAAATCGTTTGGGTCAGTCGCGTCTGCCGTCACCTCTGCCCTTGTTGCTCCCAAAAGCACAGGAACAGTTGCAACCGGACCAACTTTTACTGCATGGCTCGAAAAGAGGGGACCTAATATAGCGACAACATTATCCATCTCAACTAATTCTGTTGCAGATTGAACGACGGTATCAGTCGTTTCCTCCTTAAAGATTAGCTCAACCTGCTTGCCGAGGACACCCCCAGCTGCGTTGATTTCCGCTTGGGCAAGCTCTGCCCCTTTTCCAAAACTGGTATAATTTGGATATGGATGAATCAACCCCACTTTAAGCGTCGTTTCGCCAGCTGGCGGAGTCATATCCATCATTTTTTCGCACCCAGATAGCCAAGCGACTGAGAGAGCAAGTAGGACACATAGCGCAAACCTAAAAATTCTTGTGTTCATAAACTTCTCCTGTTTCGTAGACTACTGTTACTGTGTCAAGTAGTTCAGATTTCATATTTTTATTGTACAACAGGACTTACGCATTTTCTCTCAAAGTCCCCTTGATAAGGGGGATTTAGGGGGCGGGCCCCCATAGCGATAGCGTGTGGGGAGATAAAAAGACTAAAAACACTGAAATACTGGACTATTTAACCCCCCTGCCCCCCTTATCAAGGGGGAATGCGTAAGTCCTGGTACAATTGGAATTATAACATTAGTTTATGTAGAAAGTTACATTATCTTAAACAAATTCGCGCAGAGGAAAACTTTTGCGTCCGACAACGCGAACGCAAAAGTCTTCCACAGACCATTTCCTATTCACTGGCATTAGAGCGCAGTAAGTGTACTCCCAATGCACCATTTAACAACGGAAGTAGAGCATCAAAAATAATCCAAATCATTGACCGGGTTTCGGCACCGGCAGCGGTAAAACTATCAGCTTTGAGGATACCGAACCAGTTCCAGAAGAATAATATAGCTGCAAACATGAATCCATAAAATAACGTGTTTGCTGCTATAAATTCCTGAACGCTTGAATGCTCTCCGATTCGACTCATACGAGCGTAACTAAATACCACCCCCAGCACTATTGAAATTGCAGAGAGGACATTAATGTAATTCCAAACGGAACTATTAGGATTAGCTTCGGTGGAAGTATGGTATAAAGGTTCAATGACAGTGTGAATTGCGACTATTGCCGCAATGATGATGAGAACAACGCCTATAACTTTCTTGAGGGCATCCATGGTATTTCTCCTTCCCTAATCGGGTTTATAGAGTGTGCCTCAGAAATATAATTCTATTGGTTTTCACATGTTCAACCGACCAACAGACTGATCAATAAATTGTTTAAACATCATTGGCAGCACGCTTCTAAAACGCACCTACAATGAAATTTCCACACATTTCAGTTTTGATTATAGCAAAGAAATGCCTCAATGTCAACTGCAAAACGACGAACCGACGAACGACGACACAATCATTTTCAGTTTTTTGTTGACAATAACTTCTAACTATGATAAAATGTATCAAGCTTAAGTTTTTATTGAACTCAATGTTTAAATGCTGCGCCTAAGTGGGTTGACTATCAAGAAAGGTTTGATACAAACTCGGTTTTAACAATAATTAATTTCAAACTGAGGGCGTAAGCGTTTTGTTTACTGGTTATTCCAAAATTCATTTGAAAAAGGAGATTCAAGATGAATATTAGAAAAATTACAATATATACATTTATATTGGGAATTTTTGCGTTAGTTGTAGGACTTTCTGGTTGCGAAAAGATGATGACGATGGTGCCGGATGACGATATGCCTGCTCAAGAGATCACCATCGGTATCGCCGTAGCACAGACAGGGGAATACGCCGAACCGTATGGGCTTCCAATGAAGCGTGGCCTTGAGTTAGCAAGAGAAGAAATTAACATGCTCACTGGTGGCAATATCACTTTCGTCACAGAAGACGCTCAGAGCACCGTAGAAGGCGGAAAGGCAGCTGTCCAGAAATTGGTGGATCAAGGCGTACCCGCTATCGTCGGAATCGGTATCTCATCGCATCTCAAAGAGGCTTTTCCGATTGCACAGAACGCTGGGGTCGTCGCTTTTAGCCCGATATCTTCCGCTGCCGGTTTAAGTGCGCTGGGGGATTATATCTTCCGCGCCGGCCTCGCTACAGATAAACTGGTCCCCCCAGGGATCATGGCAACTCAGGAGAAACTCGGCTATAAAAAAGTCGCAACGATATATGATCACACGGATACCTATTCGACAAGCGGACACGAAGAGATACAGAAAGCACTTATGGCGAACGGTGTCGAAATTCTGACAATGCAAACCTGCGAAAAAGGCGATACCGATTTTTCGCAGCAGCTCACCGAGATAATGAAGATGGCACCCGATGCCCTCTTTATCTCTACACTCTCACAAGAGATGATCGGGATTATCATGCAAGCGCATGAGCTCGGGGTCTCCAAGGCTCTTAACATCATTGCTCTTGAAGTGAGCGATCACGAAGTGCAAAAAGCAGGGGCTGCCGCCGAGGGGGTGATAACTTTTACAGCGTGGTCGAGTATGGTAGCCACCCCTCGCAACCAAGCCTTCATCCAAAGTTATCAGGCGAAATACGGAATGGAAGCCGAACCGTGGGCGGCGCAAGCGTATGCGACGCTCCATATTCTTGCAAACGCCATCGCAACCGCACAATCGACAGATCCCGCCGCGATTCGTGACGCACTTACACAGACAATGGATTTTCCCACGGTTTTAGGCAATTTCTCGTTTGATTCTAATGGCGAGGCAATGTATAACCCGATTGTTCTTATGGTCAAAGATGGGGAACTTCAGCCCTTTGAAGCGGCAGCACAACAGATGGTCCCTAAAGAGATTCCCATCGGTCTTATCACATCTCTGACCGGGATACACACCGAAGCGTACGGACTACCAATGCAACGTGGCTTTGAGTTGGCACGAGAAGAGATTAATATGCACAGCGGTACGAACTTCACGTTCATCACTGTGGATGATAAAAGCACCGTAGAAGGAGCGAAAGCGGCCGTACAACAATTGGTGGATCAAGGCGTACCCGCTATGGTCGGGTTTGCAATCTCATCGATGCTCAAACCTTCTTTCCCCATTGCACAAGCGAATGAAGTCGTAGGGTTTAGCTCAGTTTCCTCCGCTGCCGGTTTAAGCACCGAAATTGGAGATTATATCTTCCGCGCAGCACTCGCCGTGGACAAACTGATTCCCCCTGGCGTGGCGGCAACGCATCAGAAGCTCGGCTACAAAAAAGTAGCGATCATATATGATGCGAAAGATGAATACTCTACAAGTGGCAAAGAGGAGATCGAGAAAGCGCTTATGGCAAACGGTGTCGAGATTCTGACCGTGGAAGCCATGGGAACCGGCGATACCGATGTTTCTACACAACTCACCAAGATAAAGAACTTGGAGCCCGATGCACTCTTTATTTCTGCTCTTTCACAAGAAATGACTGTGATTCTCAAGCAAGGGCGAGACCCCGAAGTCGGTATCCCCGACACTGTTCCGTTTATTGTACTTGATTTGACCGAGAAAGAAATCGGAGATGTGGGGGCTGCTGCCGAAGGAGCGATAACCTTTATTGCATGGTTCCATGAATCTGACACACCTGGGAACCAAGCCTTCGTCCAGAATTATCGGATGAAATACGGTATTGAGCCTGAACCGTGGGCGGCGCAGTCGTATGCAACCTTTTATATTCTCGCCAACGCGATTGCAAAAGCACAGTCGACAGATTCTGCTGATATTCGTGACGCATTGGTGCAGACAATGGATTTCCCCACGATTTTAGGTAATTTTTCTTTTGACCCAGGTGGAGAGGCGGTGCATGATCCCGTTGTACTTACGGTCAAAAACGGGAAACTTCAGCTTTTTGAGTAAACCTCAGTGGATAATTAATGGATTAACATAACCGAAAGTCGTCATCAGTCTTTTCTGATGACGACTTTTCGTTTAACTAAGTTTTACTGTTGGGTGTTCTGGGATTTTGTTATATTGAGAATTAATTCCGCGCTTCAGGGGTGACTTTCAATTTCACCTCTTTCCCATCACGTATCACAATCACCTCAACAGGTTCGCCAATTTTCACAGCATCCAGTGAGTATGTAAAGTCATAGATATTCTCAATCTTTTTAGTCCCGAATTTAATGATGACATCACCGCCTTTTAAACCTGCTTTATCGGCTGGACCGCCAGCAACAACGCCAGAGAGTTTCACACCAGTGTCTTCGGTGGTATAATCAGGAATAGTCCCTAAATACGCACGCAACGTGCCACGACTTCCCTGCTCAGGTTTGTTCCGTTCCACCTTAACGTACTCTGGTCGCGTCTCCGCACTGATTAGGTCTGAAACAATCCCATAAGCGAGACTTGAGATGCGTTCTAAACCTACATAATTTAGGGTTTCAGCGTCATCTGTCGGACGGTTGTAATTCTTGTGTAAACCGGTGAAGAAATTGAGGACAGGAACATTTTTCGGATAAAAGGCTGTTACATCTGTTGGCATATATGGATCGGATTTTAGTGACAGATTAAAACCGATAAGCACATTCCGTTTTTCAATTAACTTTGTCCAAATAGGTGAAGACCCGATACCATGCAAGACGAGTTTGTTATTGCGGAGCCGTCCCACCATATCAAAGTTGATATAGGCTGCAACATCCTCTAAAAGAAGCACAGGATCATTCACAAAATGTGTAGACCCGATAAGTCCGAGTTCTTCGCCTGACCACAATGCAAAGATAACACCTCTCTTAAATTTTTCTGGCTGATTTTGACGTTCTTGACTGAACATCTCTGCTAATTTTAGGACAACAGCAGTGCCTGAAGCGTTGTCATCAGCACCGTTATGGATCTGTTTTTTTGCTTCTCCTTTCGCGAGTGATCCGATTTCACCGTAACCGATATGATCGTAGTGTGCACCGACAATGATATATTCGCTGTTCTCAATATCATTGCTTGGTGGAAGCATCGCGAGGACATTATTGTCTGTTTTTTTTATCTTCTCAATGGCGGCAGCAATCTTGATTTTGACATCGGGCAACGGAAATTGTCCGACAAAGTGCGGATTCTCATCGTCAAGTCCAGTTTGGGCCTCTTTCAAGTTTTTGCCTGCTTGCGCTAAGAGTGCATTTGCAACAGGACCGGTAATAGAACCAGCGATAATACCAGAATCAGCACTGCCACTATCAAAAGTAAGTGGGATTATCTTGCCGGCGTTTGGTGAGTTCGGGCCGGCAACGGTAAGGAACGCTTTGGCACCGTTTTCCCGTGCTTGCACTGCCTTATAACGGATTCCTGCATACCGAATCAATTGCTGTCGGCGTTCAGCTGTCACGCCTTCTGGCACGTAGCGTAGTGCAACAACAATCTTATCTTTTACATCTATACCAGCGTAGGAATTATAACCTTCGCCCGCCTCTCCGGGAGCTACTAACCCATATCCAACAAACACGACCTCTCCCTCAACAACACCGTTGCTTGAGAAAGAGAACGGTAAAAAATCCTGCTCTACCATGAATTCAAGCTGTTCCTCAGTCCCCTCTATCTTGCGTGTGAGAAGAAAGTGATTCTCTTCTGATATAATCTTACTCCCAGCATTGAATTCAAAAGTTTGGAAATAACCACCTTCCTCACCAGCAGGTTGTAGGTTAAGTTTGGAAAATTGTTCAACGATGTAATCCGCAGCGCGTTTTGAACCTTTAGAACCGGTCATCCTACCTTCTAAAGCATCGTCTGCAAGGAATTCAATATGCTGCTGGATACTGCCTTTGATTTCATCAGCAAAGTCGGTAAAAGACGAGTCGGGTTCAGTTGTCTCCTCAACCGGCTCTGGAATTCTTGAGATTTGCCGTCTTGGTGAAATTGAAATCGCTTCAAGCGCAGCTTTGTGATTCCACGACGCAAGATAGAGTTGTGAAACCTTTTGATTATTGCGCGTAGAGGTCCAGCACAAGCGATTACCATCAGGTGAAAAAACGGGGAGCCCATCAAACCCATCAATTGAAGTGACTTGAATCGGTTCATGTCTGCCCATTGAATCTACGAGATATAACTCAAAATTGGAAAAACCGAGTTTGTTAGAAGCAAAAATGACGTAAGCACCACTCGGATGAAAATAGGGTGCCCACGACATACTACCAAAATCTGTTAACCTTTTTACCCCGGATCCGTCTATACGCATCGTATAAATGTCAGCTGTGCTGCCATCTTTTGAAAAATGTCGCCAAACAATATGTTGTCCATCAGGTGTGAAGAAGGGGCCACCATCGTATCCAGGCGAATCTGTCAAACGTTTCTGATCTGAACCATCTGCATTCATGATATAAATTTCACCGAAATAGGATGGATCAACTTCAAGCTGCTTGAGGTCCTTTGGAGAGAGTTCACTTTTTGGATATGCGTCTCGCAGTGAGCAGAAAACGATATATTTTCCATCAGGTGAATAGGAACCCTCCGCATCATAACCGTGGGCATCTGTTAACTGCATCAAATTGCTTCCATCACGATTTGCGGAAAAGATGTCCATCGCTTCATCATAATCCCAACTATAGCGGCGTTCCTTACCAGATGCTCGGAATTTGAGTTCCTCTGCCTGCTTCGCCTCAGCAAAAACATCATGATGCGTAGAAGCGTAAAGCACTTCATCAGTGCCGGGACGGAAGAAAGCGCAAGTTGTCTTTCCAACACCGGGTGAAACGCGATGTGTATCTCCTGTCAATAGGTTTAGGAGATAAATTTGATAAAACGGGTTATCGGTTTCGCGTTCACTTTGAAAAATGAGCGCGTTCCCATCTTCGGAGAAATACCCTTCTCCAGCACGTTTCCCATCATAAGTAAGTTGGCGGATATTATTTAGAAATCGTTCCTCTCCAGCAGGCTTAGTCTCTACTTTATCTTCCGTAGCGTTGGGTAATTCCGCGTTACTCGTTAGAGAAAAAGCAGTAAATATCACACATAGTAGACTGATCCATTTGATGCGGTGCATCTCAATCCCTCCCATTTTGACGTAACTTCTATAGAATTTTATCAAGGTTCGGTAATTGTGCAGTATGTCGTAGATTGGGCAGAGCGGTAAAACAAAGTGTTATTGCATTTCCACCTTCTACCCTCATAGTAGGCGCGTTTTGTAAACGCGCTGTTCATATCTTCTTATGTTTGGTCTCGGCGCGTTTACAAAACGCCAAATCAACGGTATGAATGCCATTTAGGCATTCACCGCCTACCAGGGTGGCGAACCGCTAAGTTGACAGTTATAGGTTTCACTTCGTTTCAACCTAACCTACTTGCTTCACGTAGAATTTTTATTGAGTTGGGTAATTGCGCGGACTATAGGTACTCAGCTGCCTTCTGTTTGAGAAAAGCGAGTCCATCCGTAGCAAGACTTTCGGCACTCGGTGCAATATCGCGCCAAATACATGTAGCAGCGGCAATTTCCTCAACAGCAGGCGTAAATGACTCAATCACGAGCCATCTGTCGTAGTTTACTTTTGCCAGCGCACCAAACACGCCATTCCAATCAACAAGTCCAGTACCGGGTGTGCCCCGGTCATTTTCACAACAGTGCATGTGATGTAAGTAATCCCCAGTCCTGATAATCGCGTCTGCCTGATTCTTCTCTTCAATGTTCATGTGAAAGGTGTCCAAATGCACCTTGAAATATGGACTATCCACCGCTTGACAAAGTTTTACAGCATCTTCCGCAATGTTGACAAAATAGGTTTCAAAGCGGTTGAGCGGTTCACTCGCAAGCGTGACATTGTGTTTACCTCCGAATTCTGCAACGTTCTGTAATCCTTCAACACACCATTCCCACTCTTGTTCGTTTCTGCCACGCCCAACAAGTTTGCCGACAGCACTATACATCGGGCCAACAAGCGTATCAGCCCCTAACTCCGCGATAACCTCAATTGTGCGTTTGAGATAATTTACACCGTTTTCGCGGATAGCAGGATCTTCGTCAATCGGATTCCTATCTCCTGCCATGATATTACACCCGACAGTTTCTAAACCGGTATCCTTTAATAGTGCTTGTGTGTAGGGAATGTCCACTGTCTCTGGATCAAAGATAGGTATTTCTACACCATCAAAACCCATTTCTGCAACTTTTGGAATCAGGTCTGCGGTTTCTCTGTCAAATTTATCTGCCCAGAGTAATAAATTTACACCAAACTTTGGCATTTTTTGTTATTCTCCTTATCGTCTGTTTTTATGTAGTTTAGCACAAATTGTAAAGCGTTTTCAACGTAAATGTATCAGTTCAAGGATTTACAGTCCGTTGTTGCTTGAGTTTTTCTGCCTCTGCTATGAGATCCGCTTGGATCTTCTTTTCTTGAATCTGCTTCTCTTGTAAGCGAATCTTCCTTTTACGCCATGCGATAATACGTTGCGGGATAATCCCTACGACTACAAATATAGCAGCAAACCATATAATATTTTCGCCAAAACGGTCAAGCTTGCCTCGTACCCGTGCAACTTCTCTTTTAACAGATGCCATTTCTGTCTTAATTGGCGTAATTTCCTTCTCAATTTCCTCTTTGATAACCTTTCGAATCTCATTAAGGTCTTGCTGCGTCAAATCGGCGAAAGACGGCATAGCAGGAGCAAACAAACAAAGTGAGAAGCAGAGAATATATTTCAACATGGTTTAACTCCTTACAAAGAACAAATCATATTGTACAGGACTTACGCATTTTCTCTTAAAGTCCCACTGATAAGGGGGATTTAGGGGGTTAAATCACTGAATATCATTAAAATAAGGACTTTTTAACCCCCCTAACCCCCCTTATCAAGGGGGAATGCGTAAGTCCTGTTGTACTTGTTTGTCAACAATATCTTTATCTTTTTTCCGCTTCTAACTGTGCCTTTTGCCATCCATAATCTACATTCCCATCATAAAATTTATCTGGATGCTCAACTGCCCAAATTTGCTTATGGATAATCCAATTTTTAGGATCTAATTCCAGTGCCTTTCGCCATTCTGTCATCGCTTCTGCCTTTTTCCCTATCTCTAACAGGGTAAGTCCAAGTTGAAAACGGGCATTCGCCTCAATAATCTTCGGATTTTGCGATTTGTTGAGTGGTTTTAAATTACGAAGGAGGGTTGCGTTGTAGGTGGTATCGGATAGCCACTTCTCAAGCATTGCAATAGTTTCTTTTTTCGCAACGTTTATGCTAAAAGGCGATTTAACAATCCGTCCTGCCTCATCAATCATAACGCCATAGGGAATTGCTTTGAGATTATAGCTGTTGCCCAATATATTCTGTGAATCGACGAGTGTGATGAATTCAGCGTTAGCCTTATCGTGCCAAGGTTTCACAACAGACGCGCCCTGCGCATCAATTGCAATGGAGATGAGGTTTAGCTTATTGCTGTGTTTTGCGTAAAATTTCTGCCATCCTGACAGTTGTCCACGACAGCCTCACCAGGAACCCCAAATATAAAGGAGCGTTTTCTTTCCGCGGAAATCCTGTAAACCTCTTGGTGTCCCATCAAGATCAGGTAGCATAAATTGAGGGGCGAGTTGTTCTGGTCGAACAATCTCTAATTCGGTTTCTGAGGCTTTGTATATTTCAAATCCGAACGGTTCAGCGATGTTTTCAAGTTTAGCGTAAGTAATGCCATCAATGTCGAATGCACTCTCACCAAATTGTAGTGGCACACACAACTCCGCTTCTTCACCTTCGCCGCAGATAACTGCCATCTCTCCGCCATCTGGTGTTTCAACCTTTAAGCCTAATTGTTGGCAGATAGATTCTATCGGCACTAACCACGCGCCGTTTTTGAATATGGGTGTTGAGGTAAATGTAACGAGTTGATTATCAATTGAAATTTGCAGTTTTTTGACAGGTGCTGCTTGCAATCCTACAGCAAAAGACAGCACTATACAAGTCGTAAGTATTAGTTTCATCATGGTGCACTTCTCTCCCGATGTTTCGCATCGTAAATTAAAAATTCTATTATCTGTTCCGCTGTTTTGAGGGTGAGTCCGGAGCCTGGTTTTTGCCGCATTTTATGTACATATTTTCGCCATTCTTCCGGTGTAAAGGTAGAATTAATTGGGCGTGCAACGGTATGGCATCGGCTACACTTCCGAGTAAACAATTCATAAAGTTCTTGCATCTTCTGTGGATACTCGGAAACATCAATATAGTTTGGTCCTTTATCGGCAGGATATGTTTTAGCAGCAGAGCGTGGCGCACGTAAGGCGAAAATCATGCCAATGCCTACCAGCAGAATAACACTTAACACTACAATCCAAACGATAGTTTGCTGCACCTTTAGTGAACCTCACTGACCGTACTTGTCCAAATACATTCTGGTGGGATCGAAATTTTAAAACCAATACGATGGGCAGCCTGAAACCCTATTCGTAAACTGTAAATAACCGCATCGGGGCGTTTCTCAAGCAGCCGTATCGTTGGAGACAGATCGTCAGTATCAATTTCGTAGTCCCCTGTTTCAATATCAACGGATAAGAACTTGCCTTTGTGTTTTGGTTCAACTTTGTCCCGAATCTGCTGCTGATAAATCTCTTTACCTCGGACAGCAATAACTTCGGAGGTATAATCGGTGCGTGGCATAGTTATTCTCCTTATCGTTGCATCGGACCGAAATTTGTTTGGGTTATTAGACGATGTCTTTTACTTTTTGTACGATAGCATTTGCGCTAATGCCGTGACGTTCCAATAACTCATCAGGCTTACCGGATCGAGGGATTCCTGTAACAGCAAGTTTGTGGACATTCACACCGTTAGCCGCGACAGCACCTAACACAGCATCACCTAAGCCACCTTCAGGATAGTGGTCTTCAACGGTGATTAAGGTGTTGTTGGTTTCGGCAGCTGATGCCAGCAGTGTTTCCGTGTCAATCGGTTTGACACAATACAGGTCAATGATGCGAATTGCTATGCCTTTTGCGGCGAGTATTTCATGTGCCTTTAAGGTTTCGTGTAGCGTAACGCCTGCAGCAACGACTGTCACCTTATCCTCACTGCTTTCCCGAATGACCTTACATTCTCCGATAGGGAAACTCTCATCGGTATCATAAAGAATAGGGGTTTTTGGACGCGAAGTGCGGATATAAACAATTCCTTCGTGCGCAGCAGCTTCAGCGACAAGCCGTTCGGTAGTAACCGCATCACTTGGGTATAGCACAACAGCCTCAGGAATTGCACGGAACATGGCAATGTCTTCTAATCCCATCTGCGAAGGGCCGTCTTCACCGATTGAAACACCACAATGTGAACCGGCATATTTGATGTTCGCTTGTGAAATCGCGGACATCCGAATTTGGTCATAAGCGCGAGATAGGAATGCTGCAAATGTAGAAACAAACGGAATCTTCCCGCGTTTTGCCAGACCGATACCTGCGCCTACCAAATTCTGTTCTGCAATAAACATTTCAAAATACCGATCTGGATGGAGTTCCATGAATTGTTCTGCGTAAGTAGAGTTTTTTGTGTCGCCATCCAAAGCTACAACGTTGGGGTTCGCTGCGCCGAGTTTTGCGAGTCCAGTGCCGTAGCCGCCACGTGTCGCGACCTCTTCATCAGATGGGTAATTCGGTGGTTCACATTCCTTAAGGGTAGTAATCTGTTTTTCTACCGAGTTTGGGGTTTCTATCTGTAACGGAATATCTGTCTGCAGCGGCCCGAGTTCGGCTAAAGCTGTGTCAAGTTGCTCCTCTTTAGGAACAGCTTTCCCGTGCCAATTATCTCCATCTTCCATGAACGAAACACCCTTCCCTTTAAATGTTTTCGCCACAATCATTGTCGGTTTATCAGTTGAGGCTTTGGCTTGCTCCAATGCGGGTAAAATTTCATCAAAATTATGTCCATCAATACCAATGGTTTGCCAACCAAACGCCTCAAAACGTTTGCAGTAGATGTCAATATCAAACGCATACATCGTACGTTGGCTCTGTCCAAGGGCGTTCACATCTACAATTCCGATGAGGTTATTCAACTGATAATGCGATGCTAAGGCAGCAGCTTCCCACACACCACCCTCAGCGGTTTCACCATCACCAAGAAGTACATAAACACGGTAATCAGATTTGTCTAAGTACTTGCCATTGAGTGCCATGCCCAGCCCGAGCGATAAACCTTGTCCAAGGGAACCTGTTGCCACTTCTGTCCATTCAAAACGGGGCGTGGGATGTCCCTCAAGGATGCTATCAATTTGCCGTAATGTCAGCAGATCGTCTGATGGAATGATACCTGCCTCAGCGTACGCAGCATAAAGCAAGGGGGCGGCGTGTCCCTTTGATAAGATAAACCGATCATTATTCGGGTTTTGCGCGTCTGCACAATCATAGCGCATTGCATGAAAAAAGAGAGCAGAGACGATATCTGCTGCCGAAAGACACGTTGTTGGATGTCCAGAGCCTGCTTCCGATGTAGAGATAATGGAGTGAATTCGTAAGTTAGTCGCTTTCTGTTTGAGAAGATTCTTCAAGGTATCCACAAATTTCGCGTTTCCTTCCTTTTTAAGAGTGTTTTGCTTTCAAAAATTCTACTCGGCGCTGTGCCGATAGAGTAAGGTAATGCGTTTGGCAGGTTTTTACAAGAGATTCAAAAGTCTTAATCGCTTTTGGAATGTCTTGGGTTTTGACGTAAGCCTCTGCCTGCCAATACATTGATTTGGCAACGATTTCGTTCGCTGAGGACCGTTTCCCTTTCGCTTGCTTTTTCTCGTTTTTGATAGCTTCTGAAAATTTTTCTATTGCTTGTTCATAATTTCTTTCTTCATAGTAGGCACTAACAGCTTCAGCGTAAGCGAAGTTATTTGCTTCTTGCGGATTAAAAGGTGCTATTTCTATCTGTTGTTCTACCACTAATGAGGAAGATTCTTCTTCCGGTTCATCTTCGTCATCGTAAGCGTCATCCGCATCTTCTGGCTCTTCTGGTTCATAAACCGCGGCATCCGCATCTTCCTCGTCGGTTTCATCGTCAAAACCCAAAGGATCGAACTCAACCTCATCTGTAAAATCGTCGTTTTTATCAGAAGGTTCAAGTCCTTCTTCCTCAAAACCGTCTATTTCGTCAAGTTTGAAATCCATTTTTTTCTCCTTAGTTATAAAATCCTTTAACACATAATTTAGTGTTGAACTACCTTAAGTGCCTGCGTTGCAGTCTAAGTAGTTGTTTGATGTAGCATATAGTAAAGCATATAATTACTTGGACATTTCTGTAGCATAACCTGTTAGGTTGTGCTCCGTTTCTGCATAACCTAACAGGTTATGGGACAACACACACGCAGTCCGTTTGGTTTGCTAAACGCATGGATAAAATGTTCAGGTAATTCTAAAATCTACTATAAATGACTACCTTGTATCAGTTTCATAATAAAACACATATCTATATCATATCAAATTTAGGCAGATATGTCAAGAAAAACCTTAAGAACAGATCGTTCAGGGTTATTTAGTTTTCGGTTTTTCGGGTATATTTTATCACAAATGTTAATATTCTATAATAGCATTGTCCGTCGGGTTGAGTGGACGAAACCCGACAATCACTAAACATGTCGGGTTTCGCTAACGCTTCTACCCGACCTACGATATAAACTTTTAGTAATATCCGTCAACTGGCAATTCATAAAACTAAATAACCCTACAGATCGTTATTTTATTTGACAAACAATTCATGACTAAAGTATAATGTTAGGCATTGTGCTTCTATACATCGTAAAACATACGATTACTTGAACATTATTAACAACGGGCTTATAGGTGCATGTCAATATTTTGTATATTTCACCATATCAGATGGATTTCAGAAATGCAAGCATGTTTCAATGAGAGGCTTTTGTCATGTGGCGACTTATGTTCGCAAGTATCTTTTTTTGGGTTTTTCCGATGTCTGCGTTTTGCCAATTTGCAGATTTGCCAACCGATGCAAAAACAGTAGATTTTGGAATTTCCGGCGACAGTGGTTCGCAAACGCTCTCTCTAACTGCAGTTCTACCATTCAAAAATATAAACGGTTGGGGAGGTATCTTTGGATCACGTGCTTCTGATGAAGATGGAGTAGATACAGAGATCATCAAGGCCCATCTACAAGGTGGAATGCGTATTAACAATTTTGGAATCGAAGCATTTACAGACTTAGAACGTAACATTAGTCAAGGAAGTGCCTTGACCTCACAGATCGGGAGTTATATTCGACCAGGGATATACGAAAAAGGGACACTTCGCATTTCTGGAGGTATTGGTTACTTTATTGAGAATATTCAACCTTACAAAGACCTTACACTCAGAAAATTCGATCCTACTTCGTTTAGATGGTTGGCGTTTTCTTCTATAGGTTGGAAAAAACTAAATACAGTGTTGAAATTTACGCCAGAAGTAGGCTTTAAGAATTATAGGTTTTCGGCAGAGCCTGCGCTTACTTTTAACCTTACATCTCGATTTGGATTGCGTTTGAGTGGATCCTTAACTTACAATAGTGCACCATTAACTGATAATTTACATTACAAATATCTATCAATTTTGCGAGTCACACTATAATTATCGAGGGTTATTTAGTTTTAAGAATTTCCGTTATTGAGGTTTACTCAAAGTTAGGACCCCAGGCCGGTAGGTGCGGTTTCCTAACCGCACCGCATCGGACAAGGCAAGCCGCTATAAGAGTTTTTGATCCAAATTCGGTGCGGTTAGGAAACCGCACCTACCGGCCTGGGTATATAGCAGGTGTTAAAAATTTGTCCGAAAAACCGAAAACTAAATAACCCTGATAATTATCACATTGTGCTTGAGTATTCTCTGCAAACAATATTATGATATTGGGTTAGTGTTAGATTTTTTAGGATATGCAATATTTCGAAACACATCTATTTAATGAATACATTTTAAAATGAAGGAAATTTAATAATGTTCTCAAAATTGGGACAACAAGATCAATTCAGATTTGGTGGTAACTCCCCACAATCACAACATGGACACGGCTTTGGCACTGCTCCTGTCTTTCTTGCATCGATCAGTACAATTCTCGGTGCAATTCTTTTCTTACGTTTTGGTTACGCTGTAGGAAATGTAGGTCTCTTAAGAACTCTTGCTATTATTGTACTTGGACATCTTGTGACCATTCCGACTGTTCTGGCTGTATCTGAGATCGCAACGAACCGGCGTGTTGCTGGTGGTGGTGCATACTATATTGTGAGCCGATCCTTCGGTACAAGTATCGGTGGAACAATTGGTTTTGCCTTATATATTTCGCAAGCCATTTCAATAGCGTTCTATATGGTAGCGTTTGCAGAAGCCTTTGAACCCTTATATACTACGATTCTCCAACAGTACTTTTTTAATTTGTCTTATGAACCTCGTTTTTTGAGTATCCCTTTTACATTGATACTTATTGTCATTATGTTGACCAGAGGTGCTAATCTGGGAGTGTCAATGTTATGGGGGATTTGCGCAATTCTGGCAATATCACTTATCGTATTTTTTATGGGCGGAGTAGTGACAGAGCCCACAGACACTGCCCCTGAGGCTGTAAATGGGGCATCTGAAGTTGTAGTCGAGACACCCGAAGTTGAGGATAAGACCCCCGGCGTTGCAGAACAGGAACCTGAGAAACCTGAGAAACCCCGTTCGATCGGCGTGAGCATCACAGCAAGTATTCCAAATGGTGCTCCCTTCGGCATAGTTTTCGCTATCTGTTTTCCGGCATTCACAGGAATGATTGCGGGTTTAGGTTTATCTGGTGATCTGAGAAACCCTCAACGCAGTATTCCTCTTGGCACTATCGCAGCAACGTTGGTAGGTATGATCATATATGTTTTTGTTGCAATTAAACTTTGGCAAAGTGCCACACCAGAGCAACTTGCTGATACAGACAGAATTATTATGGCGGATATATCCGCATGGGGACCAGCTATTTTCATTGGATTGGGCGCAGCTTCGTTTTCCTCCGCGCTCGGTTCAATCATGGTAGCACCCAGAACGCTACAAGCACTTGCGCGTGACCACGTTTTACCGATTCCAGCTTTGAACCGTCTCATGCGAACAGGTGTTGGAAAGTCACAGGAACCGGTACCCGCGACCTTTGTTTCAGGCGCTATTGCCATTGTGTTTGTCGCTATCGGAGAGCTTAACTTCATTGCACAGATTCTAACCATGTTCTTTTTAGTGACTTACGGTGCCTTGTGTGTTGTCTCGTTCCTTGAAAATTTTGCTGGCAATCCATCCTATCGCCCAACGTTCCAATCACGCTGGTATGTATCCTTATTAGGTGCTGTTATGTGTGGATTGATGATGTTTCAAATAAGTGTGTTTTACGCGTTCCTCTCAATTTTTCTCATAATGGCAATTTACATTGGACTTCGCCAGGGACGCAGTGAACAACGCGGTATGATAGGCATCTTCCAGGGCGCAATGTTTCAGTTAACCCGTTGGCTACAGACCACCTTACAAAAAAATAGGGCGAATTTCTCCGAAAGTGGTTGGCAACCTTCAATTGTGGGCATTACCCAGTTCGGCGAACGGCGGCTCGGACATTTCGATCTGCTCCGTTGGCTTTGTCATCGGCAGGGATTCGGACAATTTATTCAATTTTTCCCCGGAGATTATTCGTTTTCTGAAGAACTCTCGGCACGCATACATGTTGATGCACTCATCCAACAATCGGAGGCAAGCGGGGCAGGTATTTATGTTGATTCCTTGATTTGCCCGACATTCCAACTCGCTTTGGCACAGGTACTGCAAATGCCTGGAATTTCCGGCTTACCAAATAACACTATCCTACTTGAATTTGATGAAAACCAACCTGAAGAAATCCCTGAGGTCCAGCAAGGTGCCAGCCTCGCTGTGGAATCACTATTTAACGTTCTGATTTTACGATCGACCAAATATCGCTTTGGATATCGATCGTCAATTCATGTGTGGGTAACAGATGACAATTTAGCTAATGTTCCAATGATGTTGTTACTTGCTTATATTCTGGTGGGACATCCAGAATGGAAACGAGCACAAATCCGCCTCTTCGCATGTTCCACGTCTTGGGATACTGAACTTGATGCCGATCAACTCTCAACGGTCATCCAAGAAGGCAGGCTGCCTATTTCAATGCAGAATGTCACATCCGTGTCTTATGAAAGCGAAGAAGCATTGGAACAAGAAGTCGCACATAGATCCGCGCAGGCAGATTTAGTCATCACGGGATTAACTGCAGAAGACATAAATTCCGAAGACTTAGATTACGTGCTGCAAAGATACCAAGGTGTGAACGATGTGTTGTTTGTCCACTCAATTGAACAGATATCAATCGATTAAAGATCAATTGTGTTCGATGTAGGATAGGATAGCATAAATGGGCGAATTAAGACAACAACTTGAAGAATTCCTTGGAAATACGGTTATCACTTTGGAGGCTCCCGTCACAATCGGTCAAATAATTTTGTTGATCGGTGTTGTAGTTGCCTCGTTTTTCGTCGCAGCATTCTTGCGCCGTTGGTTCCGACATCTTTTTAATCGCTTGAGAATACAAGAAAACACTCAAAATCGACTGATTGCGATCCTGTTTCTTATTATTATGATAGTTGGAATATCTGTCGCATTCAAAGTCGCTGGAATTAGTACGGGGATTTTCGGTAGAGTTTTTACTTACCCACTCGCGGATCTATTTCAACCCTCCCAAAAACCGACTGAGAGTCCAACAGGGATTTCTTCTCTATTCCAAACACTTCTCGGCAGAAAACCTGTAGTGGTTGATGACGGTGCCCGCAGATTAACCTTAGCGAGTCTCTTTTACGGGTTTGCTATTATCTTCGGGATGTATGTCCTATCAAAGTACGCACAATGGGTACTTCAGCGGCAAGTGTTACAGGCATTTCAAATTGAGAGACATACAAGATTCATTATCCTCCGTTTTTTTCACTTCACTATCATCGCATTCGGTGTTCTTATTAGCCTAAGAACTATAGGTGTAAGTTTCACAAGTTTAGCGATCATTTTTGGCGGGTTGAGTATCGGTATCGGTTTTGGTTTACAGAATTTGGTTTCAAACTTGGTTTCGGGGTTAATTCTAATTTTTGAACGGCCCATCAAAATCGGGGATTTAGTAGAAATCATGGATGTTGACATATTTGGTAGGGTGAGTAGTATCAATCTCCGTTCAACAGTGATTATGGCACTTGATGAAAAGGAAGTTATTGTTCCAAACTCACAGTTGATTACGGAACCGGTGCATAATCTTACGCACTATAACAATCAATTTCGAGTTCGCATTCCGGTAAGTGTGTCGTTTAGTTCGGACGTAGAACTCGTCAAAAAAGTGCTACTTGAGGTAGCACATGCACACCCCGAAGTGATAAGAGAACCTACGTCCGAAATGGAAGATGTCACTGCGCCGTTTGTCCGGTTTACTAATTTTGGTGAGTCGTCCTTAGATTTTGAATTATTAGCGTGGATTCCAGACTCGTTTGAACGTTTTGATGTTGCAAGCGACCTTCATTTTATGATTTGGGAAAAGTTTAGGGAATACGACATCAAAATCCCATTCCCGCAACGGGATGTCCATTTTTATCCAGAAGAACAGTAGGAAGCAAATAGGGGGCAGCGGTCACTGCGATCTATAGGTGTCAATTTAAGGAAATATCCTATTGTTGGAGGGGTTTAAAACCCCGATTTAACGGATTAGGTTTCACAAAATCGGGCTTCCAAAGCCCTCCAACAAGAAAATCAGGCACTAAATTGACGCTTATGGGGTAGCGGTCACTGCGATTCCACGGACGCTTCTATTGTAGTGCCAGAATGTCGAATTACCTCCCCTTCGACAAGGTAGTAAACTTCTTCCCCGATGTTCGCTGCCAAATCTCCAACCCGTTCCAAATGCCGAAAAAGAAGCAGGACACTAATACCAGACTGAATAAGTTGCGGTTGGCTGGCTAAAATAGAACACAGATCACGTACCATCTGTTCATAAGCAGCATTAACTTTACTATCACGCTCTCGGAGCTCTCTTGCAAGTTCTGCGTCCCGATGGACAAGCGCATCAAGGGCATCTTGGACCATCCCTTGAATTAGATGGGTTACAGAAGGAAGATCAACAAACGGTTGCATTGGGGGGGATGCCAAAAGCTCAATACTACGTCTGGCAATAGAAACACACTTGTCAGCTAATCTTTCGATATTTCTGTTTACCTTAAGTGCCATAGTTAAGTAGCGTAATTCAAAAGCTACAGGTTGGTGCCGTGCAATTAGTTGAATACATCTCGCTTCAATTTCATTTTCGAGTATATCAACTGTATCATCAGCTTCAATAACGCGTTGTGCCAAATCCTCATCACGGTTTAGGACTGATTCAACAGCATCACGTAACATGTTTTCTGCAATTCCACCCATTTTAAGAAGTTGGTGCTGAAGTGCTTTGAGTTCTGATTCAAGATAATGTTGCATCGCTGCCTTCCTGCAAGTTTAGATTAACCTATAGTAGATTTTAGAATTACCTGAACACTTTGACATAAGCGTTTAGTAACCTAACAAACTGCGTGTGTTGTAGTATAACCTGTTAGGTTGTGCAGAAACGTAGCACAACCTAACAGGTTATGCTACAGAAATGTCCAAGTAATTATATGCTTTACTATAACCTACCAGTTACATAGTTTTCTGTTCGTTTGTCTATCGGGTTCGTGAAAATTTGTTCAGTTTGTCCAAATTCAACTAATTCCCCATTATATAAGAATCCGGCTACATCCGACACTCGCGCAGCTTGCCGCCTTTTATTCGTAACAAAGATGAGAGTGTAGTGACTTTTAAGATTCTGAACAATTGCTTCCAATTTAGGTGTTTCAGCTGCATCTAACTGTTCACAAGGTTCATCAAAAATCAGAATTTCTGGATCACCTGCCAATGCACGTGCAATGCAGAGTCGTTGTTGTTGACCGTTAGATAGCGCATCGGAAGAAGTGTGAAGGTGTTTATATACTTCATCCCAGAGTTGTGCCTTTCTGAGACTCTCTTCAACGATAGTATCAAGCTGATCAGACTGTTTTATTCCGCGAAGTCGGGCACTATACGCCACATTTTCGTAGATAGATTTGCGGAACGGTATTGGCTTTTGGAAAACCATGCCTATCTGCTGGGCAATTTTAGCGGCTTTTAGTTGCGGGGCATACAAGTTCTCATCCTTATAGAGTATCTTTCCAGTATACCTAAAGTTCACATTCAAATCATTTAATCGGTTTAAGCAACGCACTAAGGTGGTTTTGCCGCTATTTGAAGGACCGATAAAGGCAGTTACCTGTCTCGGTAATACATCAAATGTTAGGTTTTTGAGTATCTGACTTTTGCCGTACCAAACATTTAAATCGTGTATATGCAAGATGGGATCCGTTTTTTGTGATTGCATGCTTCGTCAGATCCTTATGTAAAAGCTGCCGTAAAATCGGTGAATTTTAGTCCCAATTCGTTTTCGCTTCAAGAAAACTTGAGAGAACACTGGATAGCAGTGACGATAATAGTAGAACAATTGCACTACCTGGTATATAAAAAGTATCTCCTGATTGCAGCGTATGTTTGGTCCATACATAAACTACGATGATTAGCGCAGCAATGGCAAGCGCACGGGAAATCACAGTAAAAATTCCAGACATAATAACAGAAAAAGCGTGCGGAAAAACATGATCAATTATTACTCGCCATCTTTTTGCACCTAAAGCGAAAGCCGCTTCACGAATTGATATGTCAACGCTTCTAATAGCCATTTGCGTTGATTGAATGGTCCTCGGCATTACAAGTAAAACAACAGTTAACGCGTGGATGAAAAACGAACCTTTTTTCGACTGAAAAACAAAAAAGTAAAGCCCCAACAATCCATATAATAACGATGGGATAGATGCCAATATTATAATTTGCCTCGCTATAATTTGATATTTCCAACCTGTTCGTGCCAAATATTCTTCCAAGTAAAAAGCAATTGCAACACTCAATAATATTGATCCTAATAGGATAGGAATCATCCGATTGAGATTTTCTTGCAGAACAACATAAGAGTCTGTAACAGTTGGACCAGATGGCAAACCATTTTCTGCAAAAGACACACCTTTGCCGAAATTCCAAAAAAGTATGAATGCAACTGCCAATGTAATTAAGGCGATGCTCTGAAATATTAGTTCTGCCCTCTTCATGATATTAGCATTCCAATCAAAACTGAATGCCTTTCTCCGAATAGGCGTATGGTAAAAACCTTTTATACCAAATTAACGCGATAAATCTCGGTAAGTGCGGTTTCCTAACCGCACTTTATGTGTCAATTTAAGAAAACATAGAAAATATTATGCTCACTTTTCAGTACACCCGGTTATTGGGTTTATCCTATCTTTAGTCCCGTAGGGACGCAATGTTTATAGAAAAACGTTGTCCCTCCCCTCTTGAGTTCCGTCCGAACGGCATAGAAAGATAAACATATCGTCCCTACGGGACTAAAGAGTGCGTTTGGCATTTTCTATAAACATATCGTCCCTACGGGACTGAAAAGCGTATCAATCAATGAGGCGGACAGATAAGATGTTCTTCTAATGTGAATAATGTTGGACAAAAGTTATTTAGCACAACTCGTAAATTTTTGAACATTTACACATTCTGATCTATCCATATCGCATCTGCACATAATCTGCTGTTTTTGGGTGTTCAGGGGTTTCAAACAGAGCTTGTGTTTCCCTGTGTTCAATAAGTTCTCCCAGAAACATATAAATACACTCACTGCTAACTCTGCGTGCCTGTGCCATATTATGCGTCACGATTAAAAACGTGTAAGTCCCCGAAAGAACCGACATTAGCTCTTCAACAGCGAGAGTGCCTTTCGCATCAAGTGCCGAACACGGTTCATCCATTAAGATAACCTGCGGTTTGAGGGGCAATAGGCGTGCGATACAGAGTTTTTGTTGCTGCTCAAGTTGCAATGATGTTGCGCGTGTCTTCAGTTTATCTTTCAGATCATCCCACAGAAAAACAGAGGTAAGCGCTTCTTGGACGATCTCATCAGACTGGGAGCGCGTCAAACTTCTAAATGGAGAATGAATTCGTAAACCGAATAGGACGTTATCATAAACTGAAATCGGCAGCGGATTTGGACGTTGAAATACCATGCCCACTGTTTTTCGCAGTTCCAATAGCGACACATCTGGGTCATAAATATTTTTACCTAATATTTTTATCTCACCTTTTGTGGTAACATTACCGTATCGTTCATTTACCCGGTTAAAACAACGGAGCAGTGTCGTCTTTCCACATCCCGAAGGACCAATAAGTGATGTGATTTTACCAGCGGGGATATTTACACTCACATCTATAAGTGCTTGAAAATCACCGTACCAAAGACTAAGGTTCTTGGTTTCAATGCTGTGGTTATTTGTTTCCAAGTGAGAAACTCCTCTCTGTTGTTATCCGAAGTTTCCATTTACATAATTATAGGTGGATTGACTCGCAGGATTATCAGAAAAGATTACATCTGTCTCATCAATTTCTACAAGGTCTCCGTTCAGCATAAAAGCAGTGCGGTTTGCCAACCGTTTTGCTTGCTGAACTAAATTTGTGACGAGTAAAATTGTCATCTCATTTTTCAGTGTTTTGAGAACATCTTCAATACGCATCGTAGTTATTGGATCTACTGCGATAGAAAATTCATCAAGACACAAAACTTCCGGTTGATGAGAAAGTGCCCTTGCAATTGTCAACCGCTGCTGCTGCCCACCTGAAAGTTTCGTGCCGAGGCTATCCAATCGGTCTTTGACTTCATCCCACAGTGCGGCTTGCTGAAGGCATCGCTCAACGATCTCATCTAATTCTGCTTTTTTACGCATTCCTGCAGTTCTCGGTGCAAATGCCACGTTATCATAGATAGACAGTGGTAGTCCGACTGGCAGCGGCAGTACCATCCCGATACGTCTACGCAACCCGTGCACATCCCCAATTGAATTGATGTCAACACCATCCAATTTTACAGAGCCTTCAACCGTAGTATCTTGGGTAAATTCCAACGTTCTATTGATGACTTTTAACAAGGTTGTTTTACCCGACTGTGCCGGACCGATGATACCGAGAATTTCGTTTTCGTAGACATCAAAGGAAACTCCGTTCAGTGCAGGTGTGTCTCCATAATGAACCTTCAGGTCGGAAATCTCAATTTTGTTTTGCACGTTTGCCTCGTTTCTCTAACTTTTTGGTAATTTGACCAGTGTTTTCCTCAAAAATGATCCTAATTTTAATATTCCTAAAATTATTCCGATGAAGCATGCTACACCAATTAAGGTCCCAACTACAGCAGTTAACATTGTAAAAAGTTTCCCACCGATTGTTAAAGGAAACACATTTCCATTACCGACTGTGGTAAATGTTAAGAAAATATACCATATTGCGTCACCAATTGAACCGAACACATCTGGTTGCACATCTCTTTCAAAGTAGTAGAGACCACAAGCACAAAAGAAAACCAGAACCAGTAACATTATAACTGCCGCTAAGAACTTCTGAACGATTCCAATTTTATTTTTCATCTTCCTCTCCATTTTCCTCTTCTTGTAGTTCTTCTTTAACCCGTGCTTGAGTGAGAACAGAGGCTAACAATCCGGATGGAATAGCGATAAGTCCGACACCGACTAAAGCAACCAAAGCAGTAAATATTTTGCCGCCTGTGGTCACTGGATAAACATCGCCATAACCAATTGTAGTTAGCGATACGATTGCCCACCACATCGAATCAAGAATAGACCCAAAATCGTCAGGTTGTGCATCTTTTTCAAAGAACCAAATGCCACAGGCAGATAAATAAACTAACAATGAGGACAGAATTACAAGCGCCAGAAGTTCCCTTTTGACTTCACCTAATGCCTCAATCATTCTATCCACTGCCAAGATGAATCGGGTGGCTTTAAAGATTCTGAAAATCCGTAAAAATCTGAGAACACGTAGCACACGAAACCCAGGAATCAGCACGAGAGAAGGTAAAATTGCAAGGAGATCAACAATCCCAAAGAAACTAAATATAAACTCTTTTTTTACCGATGCGGTGTAGATACGTAATATGTATTCTGCAGTAAACAGTACAAGGAAAGTCCAATCTGCGATTATAAAATAATTTTCATACTTTTTTAATTCTGGTTCTGTCTCTAACACAAAGGCAACTGCTGAGGCAAGAATCAGAAATTGAATGATTCCGCTAAAGACAGCACCTTCAACGATATTCTCTAATTTTTTCTGTCGGTCAGATTGTCCTCCGTTAACATCATTCAACATGGGTAACATCCTCTTTTACGCCTTTTAGGCAAGATGGTAAACTTCAGTTTGGAAACGAGGTTACCAGTTTGTGGCACCTCATATCTTCTGTTCCAAAAGGTTACCACTTCTTTCGCGTTCTGAGATATACCCGTAACACAATTGCTGCAGCGTTTACAAGCAGAACACTACCAACCAACACAATTGCTGTACCATAAGGAATGCCTTCTGCCACATCCGGTACTTGTGTTGAAATCGTATAGAGGTGTAATGAAAGTGCCATACACTGGTCTCCTATATTATATGCAAAAATGTTTCCCTCCGCAATGGCTTTATAGAATACTGCCCCAGTAAACATAATCGGTGCTGTTTCACCTGCTGCGCGAGATACCTGTAAAATGACACCTGTTAAGATACCGCTGATTGAATTCGGTAACACAATTCGCCTGATTGTTTGCCAACGGGTGGCACCGAGATTCCAACACGCCTCTCGGAAGGACATCGGTACCGCTTTCAGTGCCTCAGTTGTGCTGGCGATGATAACAGGAAGCGTCATAATTGCCAAAGTGAGGGAGGCAGCGAGAATTGACTCGCCCAAACCAGCGAACAAGACAAATGCCCCCACACCAAACAACGCATGCACAATACTCGGCACACCAGCAAGATTTACGACTGCTAAGTTAACAATTCGGGTGAACCAATTATCACGTGCATATTCATTGAGATACACCGCAGAGAATACACCGATCGGTGCTGCAACTAATAGCGAAACTACGACCAGATATATTGTGCCAAGGAAAGGTGCCCACAATCCACCTGCTTGCATGTTATCCTTTGGATTTGTAAATAAAAAGTCAAGAGAGAGCACCGGTAGTGCTTTATAGAAAAGGTATCCGATAATCAGGAGCAACGGCAGAATCATCAGACAGGTCATTATAAAAAAGAATGTTTTGAAGACGTTTTCTATAAATCTATTTCGTCTTCCGATGTCTGTTTCCGTGAACATTGCTTCTGAGGATATATCTGTATTGTTATTCATACTTCCTTGTAGCACAAACTTTCCAGTTTGTGCATCCGTAGAACGCAAACTGAAAGTTTGCGCTACAAAAAATTGCTTGGACCGAGCTCACGTTAATTATAGGCTTTTCTATAGTGTTGCTAACTTTGTCGAATACCCTTGATAACCAAATCAGCGATGAGGTTCACCACAAACGTGATAGAAAAAAGTAGGATACCGATGATAAATAACACTTGATAATGTTCATCACCTCGTGCGACTTCACCTAATTCCGCTGCAATAGTCGCTGTGAGCGTGCGAATCCAAGAAAGCGGCCCAGACGGAATATTAACTGAGTGTCCTGTTGCCATCAAGACCGCCATCGTTTCGCCAATAGAACGAGCTGCACCGAGTAAAACCGCTGCTAACAACCCATTTTTTGCTGCAGGTAAAAGCACACGGTAAATCACTTGCCATCGGGTTGCGCCGAGTGCTTCTGCTGCTTCACGATAGGAATCTGGTACTGCTTTCAGCGCGTCCTCCGCAATTGAAACGATAATCGGCACACTCATAAGTGCCAGCATAATACCACCGTTTAACATCGTTAAACCAATTGGCGCATTAAAAACCGCGATAATCAACTGATTCATCACCGTTAAGCCGATGAATCCCCATACAACTGATGGGATTGCAGCGAGGAATTCGATAACGATCTTGAATGTTTCTCTCAACTTGGGACTACAGAATTCCGACACAAAGATCGCTGCACCAAGACCAAACGGAACAGCTAACAACATCGCTAACGCGGTTACACTAAACGTGCCGAGAATTAAAGCGAAAGTGCCGTACCTTTTATTTATTTCAGGTTCTCCAAGGATTGAATTCTCCTTGAGTACTTGAGATGTTGGATACCACTCTTCACTTGTCAAAAATTCCCATATATCTAAACCACCAAATAGGAAACCTGCCCCCTCCTTGAAAACAAAAAAGAAAATACCAAAAACGAAAACAATTGAACTAATTCCACATAAACTAATATAAACATCAATTATAGATTCGGAGGAGGTTTCTGAATCCGGCCCGTACTGATTACTCCCTTCTGTGCCTTTCATGAATCCCAATTCAAAGAGTGTCCAAAGCCCATTGATAATTGTTATCAGATATATTAATATCCACAACCCAGACGACAACTGTGCTGACAGGAGAAAAAAGACACCAATTAATGGAATAAAATGAAACAGTACCCACCACGTCGGTCTGTCTTTGTCGTGCCAACGTTTTGCGGTAACTGCTAAGTGTACCCAAGCAAGGACTAATAATGGAATAAATCCGAGTGAAATTTTGGTAGGAAAATCATAAGCAATTACGGAGATTGCAAAGATTGTAAAGATTGGCAAATTCAGCAGCCACCACGCTGCTCTGTTAATTCTCCCTCTAAACGAGAAACAGATTTGGAAAAATTTCATTTATGTAAGATATTCCTTTTTACTTACTTTCTAACGGCACAAAACCGAGTTCCTCAACGATTTTTTGTCCCTCTTCAGAAAAAATCCAATCCAGATATGCTTTCGCTTCTCCTGTCGGTTCACCGAGAGAATACATATACAATGGACGCGCAATTGGATATGTTTTGGCAATAACGTTCTCAAGGTTTGGTGCGTAATACGGTTCATCTGAAGTTATTGCCACTTCTAACATTTTCACATGATCCGTTGCATATCCCATGCCGCTATAACCGATAGCGCAGGGTGTTCGTCCAATAACTTCCACCACATCTTTAGAGCCGTGTAAATCTAAGGAGCCAAGTTCAAAGTCACGCGCTTTACCAAAAAGTGCTTCTCTGAAATAAAAATATGTGCCAGAGTTGGATTGGCGACTGATTCGGATAATTTTATCACTTTTGCATCCAGAATTTGCAATGCCAAGCTGATCCCACTTGGTTATGTTCCCTTCCTCACCATATATGTCTGCAAGTTGCGGAATAGTAATTTTGTCCAAAGGGTTTTCTTTGTGAACGTAAACAGCGAGTGCATCATATCCAACAATAAACTCAATAGGTTCTTTACCTGTGTTCTCTAAGGCTTTTTGCTTTTCCTCGTCCTTTACCTGACGACTGCAGTTTGCAATATCTACTGTGCCGTTGATTAACGCGGCAACACCTGTTCCTGACCCACCTCCAGCTACTTCAACAGACACAGTATCAGCAACACCTCTATATGCTTCCGCCCACGCCTGCGCTAAGTTTACCATCGTGTCAGAACCTTTGTTCTTAATAATAGATCGTCCCGTTTCTTTATCGACTCCGTTTACTTCTGTTTTATCATAAGAACGACCAAGGATGACAAAACCACATACTAAAAAGACGAAAATGCTTATGATAGCGTAACTTATCCAGTTTCTTTTTGTCACCAATTTACCTCACGCTTATTCTGCTTGTAGCACAAACTGTTAGTTTGTGCTACCGTGGAACACGGGGAATCATGGCGAATGCGCGTATGGCATTCGCCATGATTCATACCGTTGATTTACTAACAGTTAGATCTACAAAAAATTGTTTATACCAAACTCACATTCATATTAAATTATAACACTCAATTGTTGCAAAAATAATACAAAATTGCGATTTTTTATAAACAACTATTGCATATCGCGAATTGTTGTCAGATTAGAAATGCTATCTAACTTTTGGTTGCTGTCATTGTAGACTTCCAACCCAATTTGCGCCCCATCCACCGAAAACAAGCAGAAATGTTTATCAATAGCGAAAGCTTTAACCTTGTCAACCCACGGCACAGTTTTGTCTTGAACGTAATAAGGCGCACCACATCCGCCGCTGATAATCTGCCATACAGGAAACTGAAATTCTGGATTGATTGTTGAATCTATCAAAGTACGACTGTAGTTATGTTCATCACCACAAAGCACGCCTAACACTTTGGATTTACTTGACACAATTTTCCAAAACCTATTTCGCATATCAAGCACATCACCCATCGGGACATTTTTATCGTTGTAGCCACCAAGTTCACCTTGTCCAGGCGTTCCCCAATACATTGCATCTTTGACATGCCCACCGTTTGGAAAAGGAGGCTCATGGAGAATGATGAAAACCCAATCCACATTCAGGTCTTTTTGTGCAGCATCCAATTCTTTCTGCAGCCATTCCATCTGGTTTGGCATAACATACCCTTCCCTATTGCCGCCGAGGTGTTTTAGGGCGAGATTTATCGCTGTTTTATCCTGCGATTTTTGACTGAACGCGCTTAAATTCCTATAGCCGGTTGACCAATAATTTGAGTTCAGAGATATAAAGTGAATCCTACTATAAGTGAATGAATAGACGTTTTCATCGTAAGATGGTCCAACATCCTCACCGCCCATATCACGCCTACCTTTTGTTTCCGGCTTTGGCACACCCAATTCGTAGCGACTCCCGCGCGGATTGACAAACTCTTTTGCGAAAATTGTCTCAGCACTCTCTGCACCGACTGTGCCAGTAAATTGGATATAGTATTCACCTTGCTTGAGATGCGGCGCGGTAACTTTGTAATACTTCCCAACCTGCTCATGATTGCCGATGGATTCATAAAAAGGGATATTCGCGCCGACAGGTTGAATTGTTCGTTTCCACGTTTCAAGTTGCCACTCAAAATCCTGCACATCAGAGGTATAACCGTTGATAAGGTCACCACCGAAACAGACAAAATCCGCTTTTTTGTTATAGAGTTCTATTGCGAAACGTCCGAGATCTTTTGCATTGACTCCATTCTGTGCGCGCTCTCCTCCACCGACTCCAGCCCGGGAATCCGACATAAATCCAAACTTAAAAGAGGTTCTTGTTCCCTGTGTAGGTGCCGTTTTGAAAGTATACGGTGGCGTGTAGACACCATAATTTACCTGATAGGTATAGACGGTATTCGGTTTGAGTTTTGTAAGACGAACTTCATGTCGGATTGAAGGATCCAAAGACAAAAATTCTCGATTGTCCGACAAAACCCTTCCCTCCGTTGGGGTATCTGTTTCCCAAGAGATGACAGCAGAATCATGCGTAACGAGATCAACAAAAGGTCCTTCTGTTAAGGTAACAAGTGAAGTGTAGGTACCGGTCTTCGGTTCACCATCCCGTTTGTAGCGCAAACGCCGGTCATAAGCGCGTGTTGTTTGGACGCGTGAATCGAAAACCTCTATACGATAGACTATCGTGCCACCATTATTGGCAATCAACCCCGTATCGTAATGCACATCCTCAAGTTTGGAAATATCCATTTTGATTTTATGCCGTTTTTTATTGTCTTCAATGTGTGTTCCCTTTGCAACCTTACGATAACGTGGTGTTGTCAAGTTGCCTTCTGTATGTGGAACACCGTAGTAAGCCACAGCTGGAGGGGTATCTATTAAGGTTTCAAACTCCACAACGACTGATGCTCCTTCAAACCCCGTTATAACGGGTTCTTTTGCCAAGAGCATGTCCTCACGGTAATCTATTGATGTCCAAGTTAATGTTTGTGCCAAGACTACTGGCGAAATCAAAAGCAGCCCGACACATATCAAGTAATGTTTCATTTCCGTTTCCTTTCATTTTAAATGTATTCTACGATTTTATACGAATTCTGAAAATTATACCACTTTATTTTTTGAATTGCTGATTACCTTAATTTTGGTAAACCTAACGTCAAATTGGACACGCGAATTTAATTTGACAAAAATTAAATTCGCGTATATAATTTGTTAATAATACGAGTTGTGCTAAATAACCTAATGTAAAATGTTATTTCACATAAGCGAAACGTTTTGTTCGTGTTTCCTATTGGTTGATATGCTTTTCAGTCCCGTAGGGACGATATGTTTATATGATAACACCTAATATCTGTGAAAATTACAAAAATAATTAGTTAACTGGCACAAGTCGTTAATAATAGAGAAAAACATAAGGATTTCGTAAATTTCTTGTTTTTTCGCAAAAAAGTTTACATTTTCTGAAACTTATGTTATAATAACTATATTAAGCCATGTAAAGTTGGTAAACAAAAAGAAAAACCGCACGCCATAATGGTAAAATGGGTGCAGTTTATTCAAACTCACTTACTCACGTAAAAGTGAGATTCATTTCTATAGGAGATTGAACATTATGAAAATTATGTTTGTATTAGCAGGATTTGTGTTGATGATAGCCTATTGTGTTATCGGCACGATCGACATAGCACAGGCGGAGGAAGTCTTGGGAACAGGAACGGCAGCACTCTTAGGAGGAGACCTAACCGACCCAGAAGACGATGGTGCCCCTGATGCAGATGAAGGTTACAATGCCATTTTCTCAGCCAATGAAGAACCCGGATTCGGGGGCGGTGAATTTTCGTTTAACGTCTTCGATAACATCCTTGGCGGCGGCAATGCCAAATGGTGCTGCGGACGTGGGGGCGGCATTCCGGAAGAAGGTCTACACGTGACAGCTGAATTTGAGGAGCCGTACGCATTGACACACTTCACCGTATCTTCAGCGAACGATGTTCCTGCAAGGGACCCGACAGAGTGGGAAGTTCAGGGATCGAACGACGGTGAGGAGTTTACGGCTATCTTTTCTCACGATGGAGATAGCTTTTGGAGTGAACGACTGCAAGTCGTCCTTTTTGAGGCAGGGGAAGATTATGACCGTCAGACTACCGGATATCGGTTTTTTCGGCATGTTACTTTTAACACAGCATCGAACCCGGCTGGGGCGTACTTCCAAATTGGTGAAATTGAGTACTTCGGCGATAATAATTTTACTGCCGTAGACCCTAAAGCCAAGCTCACAACCACATGGGGAAGCATCAAAAACGTCCGATAAGCGCAAATATCGCACATTTTCTAAATCGGCTTGAATCCAGTCCTAACTTGGTTTGAACCGATTAAGGAATTTCGCAAAATAAAGTTGACATTTCCCGAAACTTATATCATGATAACGTGAGTTTGATAAAAGAATTATTAGACATTTTATGATTTAATCAGATTTTAGTGTTTAGACTTGGGACTTTGGACAATGAAAAACCGAGAAACGAATCATCATTTAGAGATAAACGCTTCAGATATCTATTGTCTGCGCGGAGATAGGGCAGGCATCCTGCTTGCTGGTTTCGTTTTAACATCCGGTTTTGAGTCCCCCCCCCCCTACGTTACATTAAATATAACACATTGCAAAAACATAACTGTGGAAGTCCTTGCGGTTCTGCCGCTTTCGCGCTCGCACGTGCCTTTTGGCTCGTCGCGGGTTTTTGTTGTTATATTGAGAGGGACTCTAATATGTGTGAATCGTTATAATGTCTGTTATCAAACTCACGTAACTTAACGCGAAACTCACGTAAAAGTGAGATTCATTTCTATAGGAGGTTGAACGGCATGAAAATTATATTGGTATTAGCAGGATTTGTGTTGATGATAGTC
>PYJA01000135.1 GCA_003635185.1 Candidatus Poribacteria bacterium
CTATATAAAGCACTTATTTATGTACACCCCGCAATTATGGTCGATTTTAGAATTAATTTACATCTGCTATGGTGCGGTTAGGGAACCGCACCATAGCCGTCAATTTAAGAAAATATTATACCATTTCTCATATATAATGTTCTCTTTGTAGCATAAACTGCCAGTTTGTGCTACATTCTGCTTCATTTCTAACAAACGGTAATGGAATAAAAATTAATAGAAATGGTCCTACTTGTTCTAAAAACTCTTCTGAATAGGCCTGACGATTGGGACTGTCCCACATTTCAGTCCCGTAGGGACGATATGTGGCCCCCAACGCCATATTTTGGACATATCGTCCCTACGGGACTAAAGACATATGGACATCTCATAACTATAAACATAGCGTCCGGACGGGACTGAAGAAGGTTCCCATGTTTAGAAAATCCTAAAATTGACGCTTATGGTGCGGTTAGGAAACCGCACCTACCGAGGGGGGAAAGTGTATAATTGTTTTCAAAATTCATCATAAATCACCATATCCCAAAATAGGAGATAATACAATGAAGATAAAAACAACACTTCTTTTTTTATTTACAACCTATCTCATAAATCGTCCGAGGGGTTTCTAACCCCGATCCATCGGACAGGCGAGACGGTGAATTTGGACAAAATTGCATTTATGAGATACGCTGTAAATGTCACTATACTACCGGGGACAATGCCGTGGCCAAACAAATATATTGGCGACCCTATCCTCTCTGGGATGCTGCGGCTGTTGTTCGGTAATTCTATTTCAGATTCACACTGCGGCATGCGATCATTTACTACCGAGGCATACAGACAGATGGATTTGAAAACAACAGGCATGGAATTCGCTTCCGAAATGGTCATTAAAGCAGTGCAGTCTGAGTTGAAAATACTTGAAATTCCTATCACCTACCATCCACGCGGCGGCGAGTCCAAGCTCAACGCGATTCGAGATGCAATGCGGCATATCCGCTTTATGTTAAAGTCCAAACTCTCCCAAAGGCGCGACAATTGAATTGAAAGTATTCATAAATGTTAGTCACTGTTTAGTAGTTGGACAAATACCTGCCAATATTAACATTCCACCTATATCCTTTTCCCTTGCCAATTGTCATAGTATCTGATAAGATAAAATAAAACAGTCTTACAGAAACGAAAAGGGAAATCACTGCAATGTCCGACAACCCACATGTACTACTAATTTCCACAGACCACTGGCCCAACTCACTGCTCGGTGTCAACGGGCATCCAAATATCCAAACACCAACACTTGACTCACTTGCACGCGCAGGCACCCGATTCACAAACGGCTATAGCGAATGTCCTGTCTGCGTACCAGCCCGAAAAACGTTGATGACAGGCACTACTACGCGCACACATAAAGACAGAGTTTTCAACGACAAAAAAGGAATAAACGGGCTTCCGACAATTGCACAGACATTTCGAAATGCAGGATATCAGGCTTATGCTGTCGGCAAACTACACGTCTATCCACAACGTGACCGCATCGGATTTGACGATGTGATATTAGGAGAAGAGGGCAGATTACAATACGGTGTAATTGATGATTATGAACTCTTCCTTGGCGACAGAGGGTATGCTGGACAGCAGTTTGCACACGGCATGTGTAACAACGATTATCTTAACCGCCCTTGGCACCTTCCCGAAGATTGTCACGTCACCAACTGGAGCACACAACAGATGGTGCGGACGATAAAACGCCGTGACCCAACCCGCCCAGGATTCTGGTTCTTATCCTATTGCCACCCGCACCCACCTTTGGCACCGCTGCAGTGTTACATGGATATGTACCGAGATATTGATATAGACATGCCATACCACGGTGAATGGTCTAAAGACACTGATAAGTTGCCATTACCGCTAAAATCCCGTCAGATGCAGGATGTACGATACAATGAAGACCTAATCCGTTCTGCACGCCAAGCGTTTTACGCACTCTGCACACACATCGACCATCAATTGCGTATTGTTATCGGCACACTGCGCGAAGAAGGACTGTTGAACAATACTATAATTCTTTTTACGTCCGACCATGGGGATATGCTTGGAAATCATCGGATGTGGGCAAAACGCCTCTATTATGAAGATTCTGCCAACGTACCCATGATTCTTGTTGGCACCGCAGGCGATGACAGGGTAGGACACCATAGGGTAGATGACCGACTTGTCGGATGGCAAGACGTTATGCCGACGCTACTGCACCTCGCCGGCGTTGATATACCAGATACAGTGGACGGCATGCCCATGGTAGGTGACAAAAAACGTGAATGGTTGTACGGTGAAGTTGGCAATGGTGGTAGTGCGACTCGAATGATCCATGAAGGTCGTTATAAACTTATCTATTATGCTATGGGGAACTATTCACAACTCTTTGACTTAGAAGAGGATCCGAAAGAACTAAACGACCTATCCGATTCACCCACACACGCTGAAATAGTTGAGCGGTTGACGAACCTTCTGATAGGTGAACTCTATGGCGGCGATGAAAAATGGGTGCAAGAGGATATACTGGTTGGATTGCCTGATAAAGAGTACCGTCCATCTGCGAATCGCAGCTTGTCTGGGCAGCGTGGACTCCATTGGCCACAGTCTCCATCTACTGGGCGTTGAATGTCTCTACTAAATGTGGTATTCTTTTAATGGGACTTACGCAATTTCCTGGTAGGCGCGGTTTCTAACCGCGCCGTGCATCTGATAAAATTTCCCAATTAGGACTTTAAAAAAGTTATGGCAAAAAAGAATTCAGACTCAAACCAAAATAATAACGGTGCAACACTTGGCTTTGAAGCGACTTTATACCAAGCAGCTGACAAACTCCGCAATAACATGGATGCTGCTGAATACAAGCATGTCGTGTTAGGGTTGATTTTTCTCAAATACATCTCGGATTCTTTTGAGGAAAAGTATAATTTTCTACTACAAGAATTTGCGGATCCTCAGAGTAACCTTTATATTAAAGAGGAATCTGACCGTTACACGTGGGCAGAGGATAGAGATGAATACTTAGCAGAAAACATCTTTTATGTACCGAAGGAAGCGCGCTGGTCATATTTACAGGCAAACGCCAAGCAACCAGAAATAGGGAAACTGATTGATGACGCAATGCATGCAATTGAACAGGAAAACCGACGACTCAAAGGTGTTCTACCTAAAGACTATGCACGCCCAGGACTTGACAAGCAACGACTCGGTGAACTTGTCGATCTCATCGGCACTATCGGTTTGGGTGAAGAGGAGAATCGCTCAAAGGATATTTTGGGCAGAGTTTATGAATACTTCCTTGCACGGTTTGCCAGTGCCGAAGGCAAAAGAGGCGGTCAATTCTACACACCCCGTTGTGTTGTGCAACTGCTCGTTGAAATGCTCGCGCCATACCAAGGAAGGATTTACGACCCGTGCTGCGGTTCAGGCGGTATGTTTGTCCAAAGTGAGGAATTCGTCGAAGCACACGGTGGACAGCGCGATGACATCTCTATCTATGGACAGGAGTCCAATCAAACCACGCGGCGATTGGCACTGATGAACCTCGCTATTCGCGGGATTGAGGCGGATCTCGGACAGGAACATGCCGACAGCTTCCATGATGATCAACACCCAGACCTGAAAGCTGATTACATCCTCGCTAATCCACCTTTCAACAGTAGCGACTGGGGCGGTGAACAATTGCGTGAAGATAAACGTTGGGTTCACGGCACACCACCAACCGGTAACGCTAACTATGCTTGGGTGCAGCACTTTATCTATCACCTCGCGCCAGACGGTATCGCTGGATTTGTGTTGGCAAACGGTTCAATGAGTACCAATACCGCAACCGAAGGCGAAATTCGCAAAAACATTGTTGAAGCAGACTTAGTGGATTGTATGGTCGCGTTGCCCGGGCAGCTCTTCTATTCCACATCCATTCCCGTTTGCCTATGGTTTATCGCAAGGAACAAAGAAAATCACCGTTTTCGGAAACGTACAGGTGAAACACTTTTTATAGATGCTCGCAGGTTAGGAAAGATGATTGACCGCGTACATCGTGAGTTAACGAATAAAGAGATCACACGTATTGCCGAAACCTATCACGCATGGCGCGGCGATGAAGGCGCAAGTGAATATGCAGATGTGCCAGGTTTCTGTAAAAGTGCCACACTTGCAGAAGTACAAGAAAACGGCAATGTTCTGACCCCTGGACGCTACGTCGGTGCAGAGGTCCAGGAAGATGACGACGAACCATTTGAGGACATAATGGCAAACTTGACTGAGAAATTAACTAAACAGATGGCAGAGGCGAGACGATTAGATGATGCCATACGTGAAAATTTACAAATGCTCGGATTTGGAAATGAATAAGAGGTAAAATAATGACAGTAAAAGAATTAATGGAATTTCTCCAAAAATATCCAGACGATTTACGAGTTGTTGTCAACGGTTATGAAGATGGCTACGACGATGTTTCACCAAATCGGATTTTCACCAGAAAAATAGAGTTGGACGCTGGAAAACATGACTGGGAAGGACAACACGGCGATCCGCCCTATGAGAGTGAAGAAACAACTGATGATACCAAAATTGTAGAGGCTTTGGTTTTCTGCCGTGCTCCGTATTATTGAAATTGAAAAGGAACTAATATGAAAAGTGAGCGGGTTACAACTACCCTTGGCAGCTTGCTGTCACTCTCCAACGGAAAGACCAGTCCTGAACGTTCCAACAACTTGCCATACCCTGTTTATGGCGGTAATGGAATTATAGGATTCTCCAATGAAGCGAATTCCAACCCTGGTACAATTATTATCGGGCGTGTTGGTAGTTATTGTGGATCTGTACACTTTAGCGATAGTTCTTGTTGGGTAACTGACAATGCTATTCGAGCTAAGGCAATGAACGGAAACGATCCCAGGTTTCTTTTCTACATGCTTCAAACCCTTCACCTGAATAATTATCGGGCAGGTTCGGGACAACCATTACTTAATCAAACTATTCTTTCGCAGATATCTGCAACTATTCCCGCGCCTTCTGAACAACGCCGCATCGCGTACATCCTTAGCACACTTGACGACAAAATAGAACTCAACCGACAGATGAATGAAACTTTGGAATCAACAGCACGTGCAATTTTCAAATCGTGGTTTATGAACTTTGACCCTGTGAAAGCAAAGATGGAAGGACGCATACCTGCATGCATGGACACCGAAACCGCTGCCCTATTTTCATCAGCATTCCAAGATTCTCCACTGGGGAAAATTCCGGCAGGATGGGAAGTTGGGACACTTGGCGATTTGTCCCATCAACCTCAATACGGATATACTGCATCGGCAAAAGATGAAATTGTCGGACCAAAATTCCTCCGTATTACTGATATCAACAAGCAAGCGTGGGTTGACTGGAGTTCTGTGCCCTACTGTGAGATTACTGACAAAGAGATTGACAAATATCGCTTGTATAAAGGGGATGTTCTGATTGCTCGTATGGCAGATCCTGGTCACGGTGTAGTAATTGAAGAAAATCAAGAGGCAGTTTTCGCGTCTTATCTGATTCGTTTTCGTCCTATACTGGATCAATATGCGCGTTTTTTACAATACTGGCTTCGATCAAATAGTTATTGGGAATTAGTGAAGGGGAGAGAAATAGGAACGACTCGCGCGAGTCTCAATGCTAAAACATTAAGTGGATTCCCGCTTGTAATCCCACCCCTGGAAATTGTAGAAATTTTCTCAAGTCAGATTAGTAACCTACGCGATCGCATAGTGGCAAACACATCTGAAACAGAATCGCTTGCTACCCTGCGTGACACGCTGCTGCCGAAACTACTATCCGGTGAAATTCGCGTAGACGATGCAGTTGAGATATTGGAGGAAACAGATGGCGAAAAATCCTAAAGTATTTATTTCATATTCCCATGACTCTCCAGAACATAAGCAGTGGGTAGCGGAACTGGCTGCAAAACTTCGGCACAGCGGAATTGATGCAATGCTTGACCAATGGGACCTCGGACTCGGAGATGATGTAACACGATTTATGGAACGTGGCATTGTGAGTGCTGATAGGGTGCTGGTTATATGCACAGACAAATACGTGGGCAAAGCAAATGCAAATGAGGGTGGTGTTGGCTATGAACGGATGATTGTAAACGCAGAACTTGTCCAAAATTTAGGGACTGACAAATTCATTCCTATCATACGTCAGGCATCAGGAAAAGCAAAAACGCCAACATTTTTGGGAACGCGGGTTTATGCTGACTTTAGGGACGATAACCAATTTGATGTGGAATGCGAAAAATTAATTCGTGAACTCCACGAAATACCTATTGTCCAGAAACCGCCTTTAGGAAAAAACCCGTTCCCTTCTGTTGAATTAGATACACAACTGGTTGATATTCCAAAGCATGTTGAATCTGCATCCGAGGCGTATACAGTAGCATCTAAACTTGCTCGTTCAGGAGATGTGCTCGGATGGAGAGAACTCGTCAAAGACATTAGGCCAAAGGTATTTAATAATTTAGTGCAATGGCGGGAGAATGAATTGAGTGGACAAAAACCTGAAAGCAAAGAACAATTGGTTCAAGTTGTGGATAAAGCGGTCGAGATTATATCCCCTTTAATGACTGTTGCAATAGTTGGAGTCCAATCCAGCAGAGAAGAATTTCGGAATCAGAAATCCTTGATTGATGACTTGCAGAACATTGTAGGATGGAATCCTGCCGGGTACGAAGTTTGGATACAACTTCCGAATGCCTTAGGGTACGTGTATCACAGTCTTCACGGGTGCGTCTGTATGAGCACATCCCAAATAGATCTTGCCCTGGGGCTTGCACAGATTAAAATTTCTGTTGCAGTACAAACTCTCGGGACAAAGTTCTTTCCCCTATGGGAAATGAGTGAATTTAGAGGTTACGCCCTATCAATTAGTGGTAGTCGTGGGGGAAATAGTCTCGAAAGTTGGAACTATTTGGCTAATGCTTATAATAGATGGAATTGGTTGCCTTCCATATTTGAGACTGAATCAGAGTACCAAACCTCATTGGTAGCGTATTACATGGCACTCAATATCCATGAATTAGCAAAGGTAATCAATGCAGGTAGAGCCGACACTTTGAAGACAAGTTCTGAATATTGGTTCATAATTCCATTGACTTTTCTCTTTCAGGATTACGATATAACGAAACGCGCTACTTCTCTATTGCGTCGTAATCCTGAAGTTTTCATGGAATTATGGACATGTTTAGATGTTACGCGTGAGCAGATAGAGAACTCCTGGGATGATTGGACAAACTTGGTTGAGAAAGAATTGTCTAAATTAGTGTTTAACAAACCATATAATCCAGAGGCTCTTTTGAATCTTTCTGATATTTATAGACATCTCTTTGAGGGTATGTAAGTTTTACAGAAATAGTTTGAAAACCTATTAGGATCATCATAATTGGAAAAACATAGATGGCCAATAATTTCGTAGTGTTCATCTCATATTCTCACGATTCACCAGAACACAAACGGTGGGTATCCGAACTTGCAGTAAAACTTCGTCATAATGGTATTGATACTACACTTGATCAATGGGACCTTCAACCCGGTGATGATATAACACGATTCATGGAACGGGGCATCTTAGATGCTGATAGAATCTTGGTTGTTTGCACAGATAATTACGTCAGCAAAGCGAACGCAGGTGAAGGAGGTGTGGGTTATGAACGAATGATTATAACAAAGAAAAATATTGAGAAACAGGGCAATCTCAAATTTATTCCCATAATTCGTCAGACGTTAACAGAAGATAAAACACCAGAATTCTTAAAAGACCGGGTTTCTATAGACTTTACGGATGACAATCAATTTGATGCGAAATTTGAGGAGCTGCTTCATGAACGCCTCTTAGTCCCGCCCGTACAAAGACCTGATGTCCCACACATTGAGTCATTGCGTATAAAAAACTACCGCGCCCTACGAGATATAGAATTGAAGCAACTTAAACCGCTAACTGTCCTTTTAGGCGCAAACGGTAGTGGGAAATCAACGTTCTTTGATGTGTTTGCATTTCTTACTGAATGTTTCACAGTCGGTTTACATCAAGCTTGGAATAAAAGAGGTGGACTTAAAGAACTTAGGAGTCGCGGCTGTGATGGACCAATTGAATTTGAGTTGAAATATCGTGAGAAACCAAAATCACCAATTATCACGTACCATCTGTCTATTGATGAAAATACAGAGGGACCTTTTGTTGAAACTGAGTGGCTGCAATGGAGGGTGGGTAGAGGAGGAAAACATGTTCGTTTTCTTAATTTTGAGCGTGGAACAGGGAGTATTATCCCTGGTGAAAAACCGGATAAAACAGGAACTCCAATTAAAGAACAACTTGATGGTACATCTACACTTGCTGTCAACATGGTTGGTCAATCTGCACAACATCCTCGCGTGGGGGCACTCCGCCGTTTTATTACAGACTGGCACCTCTCTTATCTTTCCACCGATGCCACACGCCAGACCACTGACGATGGACCGCAAAAAAGATTGTCCACAACAGGGGACAATCTGACCAACGTTATCCAGTATCTACAGGAGAGATACCCAGAACGTTTGGAGAAAATTATATCGCTACTGTCGGATCGAGTGCCGCGCTTAGAAATGGTCGACACAGAATTAATGATGGATGGAAGACGTTTGCTGAAAATCAAAGATGCCCCTTTTGAACAACCGATCTTGGCAAAGTTCACCTCCGACGGTACGTTAAAACTGCTATCTTACCTAATCCTGTTTCATGATAGACAACCGCCGCAATTAATCGGTATTGAGGAACCTGAGAACTACTTACATCCGCGCTTACTAACAGGACTGGTAGACGCGTGTCGTGTTGCATGCATGATGTCTCAATTCATGATTACGACGCATTCATCACGTTTTGTCAACGAACTCTATCCCGATGAAGTGTGGGTACTCTATCGGGATGAGCAAGGTTTCACAGTGTGCAAACGCGCTTCAGAAATGCAGGGAATAGAGCAGCTTTTGGATGCGGGTAGGAAGTTGGGTAAACTCTGGATGGAAGGTTTCTTTGAATTCGGTGACCCATTGACCAATGCAGGAGGCCCAAAGCGAAATCTACATGCACATTAAATTCTTCTTAGAGGAGCCTTCTGCTGAGGTAACATTAAGGCACATCTTGCCCAAGATTCTTTTACCAGACATCATTTGTATCTTTCATGCGTTTGAAGGAAAAGATGATATGCTTGAAGAATTGCCAAAACTTATGAAAGGGCACCAATGGATACCCGATAACTGGCGAATTATTGTGCTTATTGATGAGGATCGAAAGGATTGCCACGAACTGAAAGCATATTTGGAAAAAGCAGCACACGATGCGGGTTTTGTGACAAAATCCAGCGCGGCTCCAGACGAAAATTTTCAAGTTGTCAATCGAATAGCAATTGAAGAATTAGAAGCATGGTTTTTTGGAGATGTTGAAGCTTTACATGCAGCTTATCCCAGAATCTCGAAAAACCTCCAAGCTCAAGCGAAATATCGGTATCCCGATGCAATCCGGGGCGGCACCTATGAGGCTTTAGAACGGCTACTGAAACAAGCGCGCTATTATAAGAGTTATTTACCCAAACGTGAGGTGGCTCAGAATATCGCACAACACATGGAGCCGAGTCGGAACAGATCGAAAAGTTTTCAGGTGTTTGTTGAAGGGCTTAAAGCATGCGTAGGAGAAGAATCGTTGGTGTAACTTGGTTAGGACAACATTATGAATCTCACTACAATTTACGAATCAGACATTGAAGAAGCGACACTTGATTGGTTTACTGACTTGGGTTATACTGTTTTACACGGTCCTAACATCGCCCCAGACGCGCCTGCTGCTGAACGTTCCAATTACAAAGAAGTCGTCTTGACAAACCGCTTACGAGATGCCGTTGCCCACCTAAATCCAAACATACCTGCCGATGTACAGCAAGAAGCAATCCGAAAAGTGCTTAATCCAGATTCTCCCGCTTTGGTGCAGAACAACCGCGCATTTCATCAGATGCTTGTTGACGGTATAGAGGTAGAATATCGGCAAGCAGACGGCACGATACGCGGCGATCGCGTGCGGTTAATAGATTTTGATACCCCAGAAAACAACGATTGGCTTGCAGTCAACCAGTTCACAGTAGTCGGAACAAGTCAGTGCCGCCCTGATGTAGTGCTGTTTATCAACGGACTCCCCTTAGCCGTCATAGAACTCAAAAACCCAACTGACAAGAAAGCCACTATCTTAACCGCGCTTCGTCAAATCCAGACCTACAAACAGGAAATTTCGGCACTGTTCACCTATAACGAAGCGGTTGTTATCTCTGATGGATTAGAAGCGCGCATTGGGTCTTTAACTGCCGACACGGAGTGGTTTCTGCCGTGGCGGACAATTGAGGGAGAGGGCGAAGCACCATCAACCGAATTAGAGTTGGAAATATTGATTAAAGGTGTCTTTGACAAACGTCGTTTTTTGCGTTATCTTAAACACTTTATCGTTTTTGAAGAAACCGAGAGCGGAGCAATTGCCAAAAAGATCGCCGGGTATCACCAATTCCATGCTGTCCAAACAGCAGTTGAAGCAACGTTAAAAGCGTCATGTCCTGAAGGCGATCAACAGTGCGGTGTCGTTTGGCATACGCAAGGCTCCGGCAAAAGCTTAACGATGGCTTTTTACGCGGGCAGCATCGTTCAACATCCGCAAATGGAAAACCCAACCCTTGTCGTTATCACTGACACAAACGACTTAGACGATCAACTATTTGGCACATTCGCTCGCTGCCATCAACTGCTACGACAGACACCCGCACAAGCAGAAAATAGGCGACATTTACGCGAGCTCTTGAAGGTTGCCTCTGGTAGTGTCGTTTTTACTACGGTTCAAAAGTTTTTCCCCGAAGGTGAAGAGAGGCGTTTTCCGCAACTGTCTGATCGGCGAAACATCGTGGTAATTGCTGACGAAGCACACCGTAGCCAATACGGTTTTATTGATGGGTTTGCTGCTCACATACGCGATGGGCTTCCAAATGCCTCTTTTATCGGTTTTACCGGCACACCCGTTGAACTCACTGATCGTAATACCGTTGCTGTCTTCGGAGATTACATCAGCATCTATGATGTCCAGCAGGCGGTTGATGATGGCGCAACCGTGCCAATTTACTACGAAAGCCGCCTCGCAAAAATTGAACTTGACGAAGACGAAAAACCTCACATTGACCCAGAATTTGAGGAACTCACCGAAACGGAAGAGGTAATAGAAAAAGAGAGACTCAAAACCAAATGGGCGCAGCTTGAGGCGTTGGTGGGAACAGAAAAACGCTTGGGACTCATCACAGATGACATAATTGAACACTTTGAAGAACGGTTAGAAACAATAGATGGTAAAGGGATGATTGTCTGTATGAGCCGCCGTATCTGCGTTGACCTCTACAATGCAATTATTCATCGTCGTCCAAAATGGCACAACGATGATGATAAGGAAGGCGAGATAAAAGTCGTCATGACAGGGTCAGCTTCTGATGACGCATCATGGCAGCCGCATATCCGCAACAAAACACGACGAGAGGCGTTGGCAACCCGATTTAAAAAACCTAATGATCCGTTGAAACTTGTTATTGTCCGCGATATGTGGCTAACCGGATTTGACGCGCCAAGTCTTCATACGATGTATGTAGACAAACCGATGCGTGGACATGGACTCATGCAGGCAATTGCCCGTGTCAATCGTGTGTATGGCGATAAACCGGGCGGTTTGATAGTAGACTACATTGGACTTGCTTACCATTTGAAACAAGCATTGAGAAATTATACCAGAAGCGGTGGCAAAGGGAAGACTACCCTTGACAAAAACGAAGCAGTTGCGGTAATGATGGAAAAGCATGAAATTTGCTGTAATTTGTTTTATGGGTTCGACTGGTCGTTGTGGACTACAGAGAACGCGGCAGATCGACTTAAATTGCTACCTGCAGCGCAAGAACATATCCTGCAACAAAAGGATGGAAAAAAGCGTTTACTGGATGAAGTTTCTGCTCTAACCAAAGCATTTGCACTGGCTGTCCCACATGAAAAAACAACCGAGATACGCGACGATGTTTCCTTTTTTCAGGCGGTAAGAAAAGTTTTGGCTAAACCATCAGTTGCAGAAGAAGCACAGTTGGATACCGCTGACCAAGCGATTAAGCAGTTGGTTTCCAAAGCAGTTGTACCTGAAGGTGTAGTTGATATATTCTCCGCCGCTGGACTGGAAAAACCTGATGTCTCCATTCTCTCCGATGAATTCCTTGCAGAAGTACAAGACCTACCCCATAAAAACGTTGCAGTTGAACTCTTGGAAAAACTCCTCAGCGGAGAAATTAAAACCCGTTCACAGAAAAACGTTGTCCAAAGTCGTTCATTTGCCGAAATGTTGGAACGATCAATCCGTTCCTATCAGAGCCGAACAGTTGAAGCGGCACAAGTTATTGAACAACTGCTCGAAATCGCAAGAGAGATGCGTCAAGCACAAGGCCGAGGCGAAGAATTAGGATTATCGGAAGAAGAATTAGCATTTTATGATGCACTTGAAACTAACGATAGTGCGGTTGAAGTACTCGGTAATGATACCTTGAAAACCATCGCTGTTGAGCTTGTAGAAACCGTTCGCAGGAGCGTGACTATTGACTGGACAATCAAAGAGAGCGTTCGCGCCAAGATAAGATTAGCGGTAAAACGGATTCTCCGCAAACACGGCTATCCACCCGATAAACAAGCAAAAGCTGCCCAAACTGTTTTAGAACAAGCAGAAGTGTTGTGTAAAGACTGGGTAGTAGTAGATTAAAACAGAGCAAAAACACAAATTGCTTTGACAGCTAATTAATCTATTCAATAAACATTGGAAACTCTTTCTTAAATCATATTATCCATCTACGGGATGTTGAATGTTCTTACTATAATGTGGTATTCTTTGTACAAGACTGATTAAAACGGGGCAACACTTGGCTTTGGAGATGAATTATGAATTTCAGTGACGAAGAAATCAAACGCCAAATACGTTTAGGTGAAGATAGCCACTGGGAATTCAAGGAAATTGTGTTTTCTGGAAACAAGCCAAAGAGTCCCAGTCGTGACGATCTGGCAGACGAAATTGCTGCATTTGCTAATACAGATGGCGGTGTAGTGTTATGCGGTGTGACCGATGATGGCGATGTTCAAGGTATGGCACGCGAGCAGATGGATGAATTGGAGATGTTCTTGGTCCAGATTTGCACTGACACGATCAAACCCTCAATACGTCCTGCTATTTTTCGTAAAGAAATAGAGGAAGGAAAACCATTTCTCCTCGTTGAAGTACCACAAGGATACACACTGCACGACAGTCCTGGAGGTAGTTTTCATCGAGTTGGCAGCTCAAAACGCAGAATGACAAGCGATGAACGTCTACGTCTCACACAGCGGCGTGGACAAGCACGTTTTCTCTGGTTTGACAAACAACCGGTACCGGGCACAGGTTTTGGTTCTCTTGATGAATCACTTTGGAAACCTTTGTTGAGTGCCGAAGGTGCTGCCTCTCCTGAATTAGCTCTGGAGAAAATGGGACTCCTAACTGACGACGAAAACGGAACTACGCGCGCTACAGTCGCAGGTGTTCTCTTATGTACCCGTTCTCCAGAAGAATGGCTCCCCAATGCCTGCATCTCTGCGGTTTGTTATCAAGGTGAAGACCGTGCATCTGGCCAGGTAGATGCTCAGATCATTACAGGTCCGCTGAACCGACAAATTGCAGATGCGGTGGCTTTTGCAGTCCGTAACATGCGCGTCGGTGCATACAAGAACCCTGCTCGTACTGATCTGCCACAATATAGTGAAAAAGCACTCTTTGAAGCAATTGTGAATGCTGTTGTCCATCGCGACTATTCAATTCAAAGCAGTAAGATTAGACTCTCAATGTTCACAGACCGCATTGAGATAATCTCTCCCGGGGGGTTGCCAAACAATCTGACTATTGACAGCATGGAAGTCCGCCAATCGACACGAAACGAAGCACTTGCCTCAATGTTCGGCAGGATGTCTGTTGAAAATGTACTCGGATCGGGTGAACGACAATTCTTCATGGAACGTCGGGGAGACGGTGTGCCAATCATTTTTCGCGAAACGGAGGCATTGAGCGGAAAATTTCCCGATTATGAACTAATTGATGATTCAGAACTTATTCTTACGATTCCTGCCGCAGACACGAATGTTACACCCTCGACTGCTGTTATCCTTTGCCACCACAAAGGGGCTGCTTTATCAGGCATTGAGTTGTTGACACTGTTTCCAAATAAAACATGGAAAAGCGCAACCACCGACGAGAATGGTGAAGCACTGATTGATCTGCACATGACACATCTTCCAATGACAGTGTTCGCAACCGCTTCCGGTTATGCTGCGCACCTTGAAAAAAACTGGGTGCCAGCGAAAGGAAGACTTGCGCTTGAAATGCAAAGCCTTCAAGATGGCGGCTCTACCATCTTTCCCGAAGCAATAGGGAACATTCCAGGTTTAGCTGGACGTTTAAATCCTAAACGCGATACTCGTGACCGCACCTATTTATATGCTTCCAACATATCCATTAATGAAGGGCAACCGCAGCCAGTTCATTTCTCTATAGGAGAGGATTTACACCTCATCGATGCTTACGGAACAGAATTAACAGTGCGTATCGTTGAAATTATTGGTAAATCAGTCCTGATAGAATATCGCTCATACAGCAAATAAAACAAAATAACAGTAAAAGATTCGTTTCTACATCCTTGACAAAATCACTTGAATGCGTTACACTTATTATCATTAAAACTATCCGCATTTAAATGCGGAATACCTATGAGGGAGAAATATGTTAGCTGAAATACGTCACAGAGAAGGTGTTATTGTTATACGTCCCACGGGTCGCATGATCGGGGCAGCAAATGTTGAAATTAGACAGCAAATTCATGAAGAGCTTGAGGAGCACTTCGATTCACCAAAGGTCATCTTTAATCTTGAAGAGGTTACCCGAATGGATAGTAGCGGCTTAGGAACACTTGTTTCCGTGCATGTTACCATCACTCGCAAGGGAGGGCGCACTGCACTCGTCAACGCAGGCGCACATATCAGAAACCTACTTGTCCTTGGAAGGTTAGCAACCGTTTTTGAAAATTATGACAGTGAAGAAGAAGCAATCCTCGAATTGAGCGCGGACAAAAGTGAAGATTCCTAATTCTTCACCACTTTGCGCAGCGAAGTTGTAACCGCGCATATCATCACGATTGAACCAGATTAAGGAGATTCATGGCAAATCAGAACGACCTTACACTGACTGTCAACGCAGGCTTCCACAATCGGGATGGATGTCCTGTTGTCGTTAATGTTGACCATCCCGAAATTAGCAAATTTTCTGACAAAGATGTCATCTTAACAGACTCAGAGAGCGGAGACGTTGTCTCTGCACAGTGCTACGCGAATGCCGATGGTACATCTACCACTTTAGCATGGATACTTGACGGTCTCGCCGCTGGTGCTTCCCGTACCTACACGCTTTCAGAGGGAATCGTTGATGGTGAAGCAGGCGTTGAATTAAAAGATAACACTGAAACCATTGACATCACCCTCAATGGCAGAACTTTTACAACGTTTCGCTACGGAAAAGCACAATTCCGCCCTTATTTCTTTCCTGTCCTGGGACCAAATGGGTGTGAAGTAACGCGCGGTGAAACAAGTGACATCTCAAAAGACCACGTCCATCACCGTTCACTCTACGTTGCTTACGGTGAAGTCAACGACATTGACCTGTGGGGAGAAGGCAGCAATTCCGGCAGAGTTGTACACCAAAACTTCACACAAAAACACGGTGGCCCCGTTGTCAGTAGAATATACACCGATAACAGCTGGGAAACAAAAGATGGTGAAGTGTTGATGACGGACAAACAGAATTTCCGTATCTACAACCTGCCTGAGGACGGGGCAATTTTTGACCTTGATTTAAGTTTTATTGCCTCTGCTGGCGATGTCCATTTCGGTGATACCAAAGAGGGCGGCATTATGTGCATCCGTGTGCATCCATCAATGAACGCTTCGGATAGCGGAAAGATTGAGAACGCTTTTGGCGGTATCAACGAAGGCGAAACTTGGGGAAAACGTGCCAATTGGTGCGATTATTCTGGCGTTGTTGACGGTACATCCGTTGGAATCGCTGTGTTTGATCATATCGTGAATCCGCGATATCCGACATACTGGCACGTCCGTAACTACGGCTTAATGGGAAGCAACATTTTTGGGAGCGGCACCTTTGAACGAGACCCATCCAAAGATGGCTCCTACACACTCAAACAGGGTGAGGAGATGCACTTCCGGTTCCGAGTCTTGGTTCACGCTGGCGATGCCACTATCGGCAAGGTCGCACAGAAGTATCACGACTTCATCAATCCTCCGTTTGTTGAGATTTCCTAAAATATGTGAACATTTGTTTATAGGTGCATATTTCCCTTGGGCTGTAGGCACGCTTTGATGAAGATTATTTTTTTAGGTTTTCAAGTCTCGCCCCGCGGAGGCGTGTAAATATCCGCAACAAAATGGAGGTCTTTCATAACAAGTTTTATTGTTCTGAAGGTCCGCTAATATAGTAAAACATATAATTACTTGGACATTTCTGTCCCATAACCTGTTAGGTTGTGCAGAAACGGAACACATAGGTGTCAATTTAAGGAACACCATAGCCGTCAATTTAACGTGCATCCAGGCCCGGTAGGTTCGGTTTGTAACCGAACCGGACTGAGCCCAGGCGAATCCTGGGTGTTTTGTTGAGCAGCACTGCTTAGTGGATAGGATAGGTGAAGGTTTCTGCGTAGGATCCGGTTCGGTTACAAACCGAACCTACCGGCCTGGGGCATTTAGCGCATAATTCTTTTCTTAAACAGGACTTACGCATTCCCCCTTGATAAGGGGGGTTAGGGGGGTTAAAAAGGCGTTATTTTAATGATATTTCAGTGATTTAACCCCCTAAATCCCCCTTATCAGTGGGACTTTAAGAGAAAATGCGTAAGTCATGCTTAAATTGACGCTTATGGTGTCAATTTAAGGAACACAACCTCTTGCGGGAGGCACTTTCAACGCCAATAAATCGGTCCGCAAAGTAGTCCGCACACGCCGTGTGCCGTCCATATTCCTAAAGAATGTGTGGCGGACGGCACCAAATCAACGGTATGAATGCCATTGGGCGAATACGCGTATGGTATTCGCCATGATTCCCCGCAGAGCGTGCCTGCTACTTTTAAATTCAACGCTAAATTGACACCTATGGTTGTGCAGAAACGGAACACAACCCAATAGGTTGTGGGACAACACACGCAGTCCGTTAGGTTTGCTAAACGCATGGATAAAAGGGTTCAGGTAATTCTAAAATCTACTATATAGGCTATATCTCTGATACATTATTAACATTTAGTATATTCAAAAGGGGTATATTTTAATGGAAAAATTCCGAATTTCCTTAGTTATTATTTTGCTTGGCTGTATTGTATTGACATCTTGCGAACGCGTGCCGCAAATGTTAGAACCTCCTGAAATGGAGCCTCCCGATAAAAAAATATGAAGGGAACCATTATGGACGGTTCCCCTGTGGTAATTAACGAATTGATGGCAGATAACGACAATATCATCGCTGACCCACAAGGCAACTATGACGACTGGCTTGAGTTGCATAACCGGACTGATATGCCGTTACCTTTAACAGGACTGTATCTGAGTGACAAAGAGGACAATCCTACAAAATGGGCATTTCCTGAAAACACCGAGATTCCCGCAAATGGATATTTGATTGTATGGTTAGATGAAGATCATGATGACGAAAATGCTACCGAAGGATTGCATGCAAACTTCAAGTTATCAAAAAATGGTGAAACGGTCATGCTTGTGGATACTGATGCACGCGGTAATCAAATATTGGATAGCATTACATTTGAAGAGCAAGAAACGGATGTTTCTTTCGGACGTATTCCGAATGGCACCGGCGATTTCCAAGTTGTAGCAGCAACGCCTGGAACGGAAAATAGAGCTTAATAGAAACCAAGTTGTTATTATTCTCCCTTCAAAAGTAGCAACAAAGTTCGGAATATACAAGACTGGAAGGTGAAGAGAACAACTTACTGTTCCCTTCTTACTTTCCAGTTTTTTCAAATATAGAAAGTGTTTTAAAATTGCATAAGGAATATAGATATTTTGAACCTTTTTACATATCCTGAATTACCACATACGCGTTTTACAAGCCAAAACATGAGACGCATCCATATTTTGTGTTTAGTTTTCACTGTGTGTGTGTTCTTTTTAGGACATCACCAGATTGCAACTGCACAGGCCGTCCACATTCCGGATCCTAACCTTCGCGCTGCTATTGAGTTGGCATTAGGCAAAGAAGCAGGAACAGACATCACTCAAATGGAGATGGAAAGTTTAGAAGTGCTGCAAGCCAGCAGATGCCTCTTTTTAAAGCAATCAAGAATACCGAGATGGTTACCATTAGGAATAAGATGTCCGTATGATATATTTGGATCCAATATCCAAGATCTAACCGGTCTTGAGTTTGCTATCAATTTGAAAGAGCTGCATCTTGCCCAAAATCAGATAACAGATGTGTCTCCACTCAAAACGTTGACAAAACTGATAGTGTTAGATCTTCACCACAACGATATATCAGATGTGTCTCCACTCAGTGATTTGACCAGTCTCACACACCTTTCCCTTTGGGGGAACCAGGTATCGAATGTGTCCCCTCTCGGTTCTTTAACAAGTCTTACATACTTATCTGTTGAAAATAATGAAATATTGGATGTGTCCCCTCTCAAAGTTTTGGTAAACTTGAAAGGACTAGACCTTGAAGCCAACCAAATATCTGATCTATCTCCGATCAAAATTTTGACACAACTGGAATACCTGGATTTTGATGACAACGATGTTTCTGATATATCTGCACTTAAAGATATGACAAAGTTGAGGCACTTGGATGCTTCCGACAACAATATATCCGATTTATCCGCGCTTAATGCTCTAACAGTATTAACGCAATTAGATATCGACGACAATTTGATATCTGATGTGTCGCCTCTGAAAAATATGATTAGGCTAATCTGGTTAGGACTTGATGGCAATGATATATCAGACGTTTCGCCGATCAATGGTTTGACACGACTACAGAGGTTAACTCTTGATGACAATGATATATCAGATATTTCTCCACTAAGAAATTTAACAAATCTAAGAAAGTTGGACCTTGACCATAATGATATATCAGATGTGTCCGTTCTGAATAAGTTGACTAAACTGATGTGGCTGGATCTTGACGACAACCACATATCAGATATTTTCCCTTTAGAAAAGTTGTTGAAACTGAGATTGTTAGATCTTGGAGACAATGATATATCAGATGTCTTACCTCTCAAAGATCTTGTAAGGTTGAGGGAACTAGATCTTCATGGCAACAAAATATCAGATGTCTCACCTCTCAATAATCTGATTAGACTGGCAAATTTGGATCTTGATGACAACGATATATCTGATATATCACCGCTCAAAGATATGATACACCTCACAATATTAGATCTTGATGGTAATAAGATATCGAATGTTTCCGCACTCAAAGACCTGAAAGACCTGATAGAATTAGATCTTCACGACAATCAGATATCCGATATATCCCCACTCAAAGATTTGACAAATCTCAAAGTGCTTGATCTTCGTGACAACCAAATATCAGATTTTTCGCCAATTGCCGGATTGATAGAGAACTTAATTGAGTATGATAATAGCAACCAAACAGTCCCAAGCTATAAACCGGAAGATGTGAACCGCGATGGAGTCGTGAATATTACTGATCTTGTTTTAGCAGCATCCAACTTTGAGGATCCTGATTTGGCGGCTCTTGCAGATATGAACATCTATCCAGATGTCAATGGCGATGGTGTAGTTAATTTAATAGACTTACTCCTTGTTGCGGCGGAAATGAATTCCGATGCTACAGCTCCCCAACTTAGTAAAAATACAGTTAAAACATTTAATCTTACTGTTGAAGACCTCAAGCTGTGGATTCGACTTGCAAAGCAGCTTGATGTCAAAGCACCACGTCTCCAAAACGGCATTGCTATTTTGGAGCATCTTTTGGAAGTCCTTACATCTTTAGAAGAACTACCGAATGCAACTGCATTGCTGGCAAACTATCCAAATCCGTTTAATCCTGAAACGTGGATACCGTATCAGTTGGCAAACCCAGCTAAGGTTGCCATCTCAATTCATTCTGCGGATGGGAAACTTATAAGGACGCTGAAGCTGGAGCAATTGCCTGCAGGCACATACCACAACAAATACCGATCAGCATATTGGGATGGTCGTAATGAATTTGGAGAACCTGTGGCAAGCGGAATCTATTTCTATACGCTTTCTGCTGATGGTTTCACCGCTACAAGGAAAATGGTTATCTGGAAGTAATTTCGAATCATTTCCGTAAAGCTATCTCACGGAATATATAAGGAGAAAAAATGCGAATTTTCATAACGTTATTGTTCATTTTTTGTCTACTGTCCACAGCGTCAAGTGAAATTCAATTTGAAGATGTCTCACATCAGGTTGGTATCACACGTATCGGTGAAAGTTGGGGAAATGCGTGGGGAGATTTTGATGGAGATGGATTTCTCGATTTATGGGCTACTAATCACAGACACAAACCGAGTCTCTATCGTAACAACGGTGATGGTACTTTCACAGACATTATTGATGTGGTCTGGGATGCAAATCCGCATGCAGACACACACGGTGTTGCCTGGGCAGACTATGACAACGATGGAGATCAAGATTTAATCATTTTATCCGGTAGTGGTGGCGGGTTAAGTAGTGGTGCACACAATAACCACGCAAACCATTTCTATGTAAATGAAAACGGTATACTTATAGAACGCGCCGCTGAACTCGGCATAGATTACCCACTTTTGCGAGGCAGAACGCCCCTCTGGTTCGATTGGAACAGCGATGGAAAGCTTGATGTTCTTCTTACCGGAATAACCCGAACCGATAGTAACGGTAATTTGGTGACATCTGCATTATTTGGTCAAACAGTAAGTGGCTTTGAAAATGAAAGTGATCAGGCAGGTTTTTCTCTTGAAGATAACGCGGCTTTAGCACAGTTGGCAAGCATAACCCCGGCTGGGACGATGCATCTGGTTGTAAGTTATCATCGCTACCCTCTTGTAGTATTTGATACATCAATTGTACCGTTTATAAATACAACTGAAAGTTTGACGATTCCTAACGGTTACTCTGTTCAGGATGCCGTAATTGCAGATTTCAACGGAGATTTGCTTTCAGATATCTTTTTCGTGCGCGGACTTTACCAGTCTTTTGTTGGACAGGTAGATGCAAACACGTTGGAATTGAACCTGCGAAGCATTGAAACAGAAAAAGGTTTGAGCTTTAAAACGACAGGGAATGTATCTTATGAAATCTATTCAGAGTGGGGCCCCCGGGTCAACTTAGTCAAAATTGGGGTTGATGGGCATCAAGTGATAGAATTTCAAGATGGTGAATTTGTAGGGGTCATGCCGACACTAAGAGCTGCTACATACAAAGTCACGCTATCTCCTAATGATCCGAAAGTTGTTGGACTCAAGGCGCGCCCGCAAAATGAGAACTTTGGCATCTATGTAGGTTATGAACCAGAGACCCAAAAATGGACATTTTTATCTCATAAACGTCCTGTGTCTGCCATAATCAAATCTTCTAAACCTATAACCGAAATAGAGACAATAAACTTTTCCACAACAGATCTAAAGGAACAACCCCCGTCTCGTCTTCTGATTAACAATGGCGGAAATGTATTTCATGTCTCATCGGCTTTAGGTGGTCCCGGTACATTCTCAGATGGGCGGTGCGTTGCTGCAGGCGATTTTGATAATGATATGGACCTTGACATCTATGTTGTGCGATCAAGGACAAGTGAAAATCCCCCAAATCACCTCTATGAAAACCTTGGAAACGGTTCATTCATAGAACGCGCCAGTTCAAGTGGTATCGTTGGCAGCAAGCAAGGTAGAGGACAAAGCGCGACCGTAGCAGACTACGATAAAGACGGCTATCTTGATATTTTCGTCACAAACGGTAGAGGTGAATACCCGTTTAGTGAAGGGCCTGATCAGCTTTTCCGTAATATCAGTAGTGGTAACAACTGGCTGCAAATTGACTTAGAAGGCACTGTCTCTAATCGAGACGGTATCGGCGCACGGCTGTTTGCTACGACACCTGATGGCAAAACCCAATTGCGCGAAAATGGCGGCGGAATCCATTGGTCCCAACAAGACCAAAAACGAATCCATTTTGGACTCGGACAGAATGATACAGTGAGTGAACTGGCAATCTATTGGCCCAGCGGAATACTCCAAAAGTTAACTGACATAAAAGTTAACCAAGTTTTGCACGTCATTGAGAAAGGGATTCAAACGCAGCTTCCCGGCGATGTTAATCAGGATGGACAAGTAGATATACTCGACCTTCTTGTCGTTATATCTCACTTTGGAGAGTCTCCTCCCGCAAACGAGCGAATTGATGCTAACAAAGATGGGGAGGTAAACCTTGATGATGTGGTTTGGATTATCCAGATAATCGAGGGCAACCAGAACAACACCGCCGCACCGTCACAGAAAGATCAAAGTGTCGTAATTTCAAGCACAATGTTAAATCGTTTTCCCTCTCTGACAGAAAACGATATTGAGCTTCTCTATGCTTTTTATCTAAAAATTGAAGAAATACAGGACGACTCCACACCAATAGAATTGGTGAAACAATTTTTAAAACGTCTCTTGATGCCGGGCAATAGTCCCATGAAAACACAACTCCATGCGAATTACCCTAATCCCTTTAATCCTGAGACGTGGATTCCTTACCAACTTGCGGAGGACGCTGAAATTACTATACGCATCTATGACACCTCAGGTAAGATTGTCCGGACGATTTTTTCTGGACATCAGGCATCAGGATATTATATCAGTCGGAGTAAAGCTGCATATTGGGATGGTCAGAACGAATTCGGTGAAGCTGTGGCGAGTGGTGTCTATATCTACGAACTGGTGACACCAAAATCGAAATTAACAAAACGACTTGTAGTCCTAAAATAAAAGGCGAAAATATGAAAAAAACCTCATTGGTTACTGGTGGAGCAGGTTTTATGGGTGCCCACGTCGTCAATGAATTGCTCCGCGACGGTGACCATACAGTTGTTGTGCTTGATGACATAAGTGGTGGATTTCGTGAAAATGTAAACCCCAAAGCAACATTTGTAGAAGGAAGTATACTTGATGTGCCACTTATAAATCGACTCTGTGAGCAGTATAAATTTAACTATATCTACCATCTTGCTGCGTATGCAGCAGAAGGATTAAGCCATTTCATCAAACGATTTAACTATCAAAATAACCTTATCGGTAGCGTTAACTTGATAAATGCCGCTGTGAACTATAATGTTGAACGTTTTGTATTTACCTCCTCCATCGCTGTTTATGGTGAAAACCAACTCCCAATGCACGAAGGACTCATACCGATGCCTGAAGATTCCTACGGTATCGCCAAATATGCTGTGGAACAGGAATTGAACGTTTCTAAACGCCTCTTTGGCTTGGATTACACCATTTTTCGACCACACAATGTTTACGGAGAACTTCAGAATATTAGTGATAAGTATCGAAATGTTATCGGCATCTTCATGAATAAAATTATGCAGGATGAACCTTTAATCATATTTGGTGATGGAGAACAGACACGCGCCTTTACACATATTGCAGATGTCGCGCCGCATATCGCGCGCTGCGTAGATATACCGGAAACCTCATGTGAAGTTTTCAATGTCGGTTCGGATAAACATGTTTCTGTCAATGAATTAGCACATCTCGTTATGACAGCCATGGAAAAGGAAGTGACTGTAAAATATCTTAGAGAGAGGGAAGAGGTGAAGCATGCCTATTGCACACACGAGAAATTCCACAAGGTTTTCGGGGAGTCGTCACAGGTTTCACTTCCAGAAGGTTTAGGTAGAATGGCAGCATGGGCAAAATCTGTCGGTCCGCGGGATTCCACTTTATTTAAGGACATTGAAATCCGCAAAAACCTACCTGAAGGTTGGAAATAATCTTCACCTCTGACTTGAAATTGCCATGGTAAAAAAATTCCTACGGCACAATACCTTTTGGGTGATGGCGATTACCTGCGCTGGAATGGGCTTGAGTCTTCTCGTCCGTGCTATCTTGATTCCGAAAAGGTTCGATATCGGGATAACATCAGACGCACTCATTACCGCATTAAAAGTTGTCCTGTTAGCCGACACAGTGGTACGAGAAGGTGCTAAGTTTAGTCTTGTTCCACTCTTTATCACATGTGAAAAGGAGATGACAGGGACAGAATACAAGCGTTTTACGAATAGTCTCCTCAATTTTTTACTCTGTGTAGGTTTAGGGGTTTTTATCCTAATTGAACTTTGCGCCCCTTGGATTGTGAGGGCATTATCGTCAACTCTTGATGTGCAGAAAACGACGGGCCTGTTACGATTATGTGCTCCATTGATTATCTTTGGATTCGGCAGCACAGTGCTCGGCGCGTTGCTGAACAGTCGGCAACATTTTAAAGCTGTTGCCCTCCGAAACGCACTACCCCCTGGTGCCGCCGCGGTCGTTTTTCTATTGCTATGGAACACAGAAAACTTGGAAAACTGGATTGCAGCCGCATACACGGGCGGTTTTATCTTATACTTTGGATGGTTGTGTATCGGAATGTCCCGAACAGGATATCAGTTTCGGTTTGAAGGAATCTCTTTGGAGACACTGCGTTCTTTGAAAAACACGGTTACTTTACCAACACTCGGTTTCACTGTCCGACAAGTTACGAATCGCTTATTGGTTGAAGTATCCCTTGTCTCACAACTTGGAAGTGGGGCAGTCACACTCTATGAGTGCGCTTTTAGGATTTTCTCTGCATTACAGACACTCATCGGGATTAGTATTGCTACGACAGGTTTGCCTGAAATGTCTACTCAAGATGTGGAAGATAACCAACTCAAATTGAGACGTACACTTAAGCGAAACATAGTCGTTGCATTTTGCATCGCGCTTCCAGTGACATTGCTACTTCTTTTGAGCCATACAAAAATAGTCTCGCTTTTGTATACGGGAAATAAATTTGATCCGACATCAATTCAACAGATAGCCAAAGTGCTCTTCTGGCTCAGCACAGGTTTGATATTTTCGTGTTTAATACCGGTACTAAATGCTGGACTCTATGCCCAAAAAGCGTATCGTCTCATTTTTAGAAACATGGTAACGATGGCAGTTTTAAACTTTGCTTTGGCTTATGGATTTGTTAAAGCATGGGAGCTTCTTGGTATTGCTTTAGCCGTCTCAGTCACTGCAGTTCTTGCTGTTGTAAATTTGACATATTTACTTCGAAAAACCAGAATTGTCTTGCTACAACGAGATTAAAGCATGATTTAGTTGACTTGAACCTAAACGATCACAAAATGCAGGCGAATTTATGAGCATTCCTATAAAAAAAGCCAGCGATTACCGTTATTTAATTGTAGGTGGGACAACTAAGGCGGCTACTACGTCCTTGTTTGTATATCTTGCAGACCATCCCACAATTTGTGGTGCTACATATAAAGAAACACGATTTTTTCTCCACAGTGATTACCCGCTACCCTCAAAATATCGATACAGTGGAGATTTAGAGGAATACAATCTTTTGTTTCCGCTTTGTGATGAAGATCAAGTCCGCCTCGATTCAACACCGGATTATCTGTATTGTGGACATGCGCTTGAACAAATTGGGAAATTTTTACCGCATGCCAAGTTAGTCTTCAGTCTTCGCGAACCAATTTCACGGCTAATCTCATGGTATCGGTTCGCGAAACAAATCGGAAAATTGCCGCAAGACCTTAGTTTTGATGCTTATGTGAAAAAACTTTTTGAAATAGAAGAACAGTTTCAGATGGACAGCAGGCGTCCAGATGAAAAACCTATTCATGAACAGTACATGCAAGCACTTAAGCAAGGATGTTATGCTATCTACCTGAAGGATTATTTTAAAGAATTTGGGGCAAATCGTCTCTATATCCTCTTTTATGAAGACCTTGCTGCATACCCTTCAAAAGTCCTTACAAATTTATGCCACTTCGTTGGTATAGATGCTAAATTTTACGAAGACTACGTGTTTAAAGTCACAAACCGTACCGAAACGATGAGAAATACTGATTTTCATAAAAAGTATAGAGACATCCGATTTCGTATACGTCAGTGGACACATAATAAACCGATAATTCACAATCCGTTAAGATTATTGAGACGCACAATTGAGCCTCTCTATCTTCGATTAAACACACGTCCTACTGAGAACGTCCACATGTCAGAAGGGACGCGAAACCAATTGATAAATTACTACAAGGGCGATGTCCGTGACCTGGCAGAATTAATCGGCAAAGTGCCTCCTTGGGAACCGTTTTCTTCGCTGTCGTAAGACAATTCATCCTGTTTTTCTGTTTGAGGAGATTCGTTTTGGCAAATAAGTTAATAGAACTCATGATTGTGGGAACGCAGAAGTCAGGTACGTCTTCGTTGCTGCGTTATTTAGCACAACATCCCGATATCTATACGCACCCACAACCTGAAATGACTTTTTTCCTCCAAGACCATGAGTATACACGCGGGTACGAATCAGCATTCGCAAAATACTTCTCTCAGTGCACGGAGGACAAAAAACTTATTGCCAAAAATGTGATGGTGATGCACTCACCAAACATTATGCAACGAATTTATCAGCACAATCCAGAGATACATCTCGTTGTCCTTCTGCGGGAACCGGTAGCACGGGCATATTCTGCTTATTGGTGGGCAAGACGCAGAGGTTGGGAAAACATCAAAACATTTGAAGAAGCACTCACTGCTGAGGAAGCGCGTCTAAAAGAAGATTGGTTTAAATGGCGGCAATGTGGTTATCTCAATAACAGCACTTATTACCCACACGTCAAGAATTTAATTAGCCGATTTGGAGAAAGCCACGTTCATTGCATTTTGACCGATAAATTAAGAGAAAATCCCCAGGCTGTTTGTCAACGACTTTTTAAGCTTCTTAATATCCAACCCGATTTTGAACCTATAGTAGAAGAACGACACAACCAAGCAGCAATGCCTCGGTCTGAAAAGTTTAGTTTTCTGTTTACACAATTTCTATCATCTCACAACCCTTTGAAACGTGCGATTCGCAAACTTGTGCCAGATGCTGCTGCTTACAAATTGCGGAAAACAATCCTAAACTTAAATGATAAGCCTTTTACACCGCCGCCAATGAACCCGAAGACACGCGAACAATTGGAAAACTATTTTAAACCTTTTAATCAACAATTATCAGAATTATTAGGACAAGATTTAACACATTGGGATATTCACAATGTCTCTATTAGAGGTCAAAACTGATCTCATTCGGTTTGTGTCTGCAAAATGTTAATAATCTATTTTCTCACAGGATATGTCGCTTTTGAAGAGTTTGTACTGAAATTTCTACCTGTCAGTGATGCTGTTTATTCCTACCTAAGATTCTTAGGAGAACTACTTATCTATACAGCATTTGCCAAACTTGTAATCCACAAACTCTACAAAGGAATCCCTTTCGTCAAAACAGCAATAGATATTCCCGTTATTGGTTTTTATATTGTGGTACTTCTTTCAATGGTGCTAAACCGTTCACCTTTGATTGGAAGTGTTTATAATATCCGTCCCTTCGCGCGATATATTGTTCTCTTTTATCTTATTGCTAATTCCCCTTTGTCTGAAAAACGTATTGCGACCCTTCTCAGGATAATTTTGTTCGTTGGGATAGCGCAACTCTTTACAGGTATGATTCAATGGGCTGGTGGCAGAAGTGCATTTGATTTCTTCCTCCCGCGTGCATCAACGCTTGAAGTGGGTGGGTTCACAAAAGAGTACAGATTGCTTGAACTCGGTAGAGAAATTGGAAGCATTTATGGCACTTTAGGGGACACGGTTATTTATGGCGTGTTTATGATTCTTATACTTGTAATTTTTCTTTCACGTGTAAAGCGGTTAGAGTATCTGAATCTACTTGGTATAGCCGTCCTATTAATGTTTATTGCGCGTTCTTACTCGCGCGCTGCTACCTTTTCGGCAATTCTTGCTTGTGCTGCATGGTACTTCTTTCAATACGGTTGGAAAAAAACGCTCCGCCTATCGTTGGCGATTCTACTCGTTTTCGGAATTGTTTTAGCAATAGTGAACCCATTTGGCTTAGATTACGTTAATCCGCGCAAGGCAAAAGTTGGTTTAGTGGGAAATCTAACAGGTGTATTTTCTGGTTCTTATGTCCGTGTTGCGCAAAAACAGAGACTCGGTGCCTTAATTGGCAATGTGCCGACAGTCCTTGCAAACAAACCAATTTTAGGATACGGTGCAGACCAAAACAGCACAATTGAAAAACTGAATATGAGTAAACGTTCATTTCTTTTAAAAGTACTCAGTAAAAAAGGATTTAAAGATGTGTATTGGGTCGCTATCCTCTGTTTCTACGGGATATTAGGATTAGGTTTATTCAGCTTAATCTTTCTCCGTCTTTTTATGGCAGCGTTAAGTCTTTACAAGCGCGCAGTTAGTAAATACACCAAGGAAATCGCAATGGTAATGCTTTGCCTTGTTACGGTTACTGTATTCCTACTGTTTTTCAATCGCACCCTCGAATTTCGGGGCTATGGGTTTTACTTTTGGCTATGCGCAGGGCTAATGTTTGCAAGTGATGCTTCACTCCAGACTTATAAACCACTAAGGATTACTTTATGAAACATATTAACCAGGATCGAACTGCGAAACGAAAATTATTTCCATTACTGTCATTCCTATTTTGCATCGTTTTAGCGGTATGTCTGCTACTCTTAGTGGTAATTCGTGGCTGTGAAAACAGATCGCTAATTTCCGAGAGAGTACGCTTTGAGGTTAATACGCAAGTAAAAACGCGTTTGAGAAAAGAACTTTTTGGCTTCAACACAAACATGATAAGTGGAGATTACGGCTATCTTGATGAAGATTTTATTGCTTTAACAAAAGTTCTTCAACCAAAAACATTAAGATTTCCCGGTGGTACAGTCGGCAATTTTTATCATTGGAAAACCGAGGGTTTTCTCAAAGATGAAATGGGTTCAACTCTCAGCCCTCAACTTAATAGGCGGAACAGAGGGAATTACGTTAAGCTCCAAAAGCGGCGGAACGGTATTATCTCTTTTGATGAGTTTATGCAGTTGTGCCAAAAATTAGTTATTACGCCTATTGTCGTTGTCAATCTGTGGACAGGGACTCCCGAAGAGAGTGCTGAATGGGTGCGTTATGCTAAAACGAGAGGATATAAGATTACGCATTGGGAACTTGGCAATGAGTATTATCTCTCACATTATGCAAACAAATTCAGTACCGCTGAAATCTATATGAAGGAAGCGAAAAAACATGCTTTAGCAATGAAAGCGGTTAATCCTGATATAAAAGTATCTGTATGTGCAACTCCGATAGCCTTCCACAAAGGGGGTTGGTCAATAAAAACCGCACAACGTAAATGGGATAAAAAACTCGCTGAGAACACTTATCCCTCAACAAACAGCTGGTATGATGCTTATACTGTTCATGTCTACGCTTATAAAGCGGTGCGAAAAACAGATATTGAGATGATGAGAGGTTACCTCTTCGGTTGGATTCACTTCGGCATAGATGAAGCAATGGAGTACTATGAGCAATTATTTCCGAACAAGGAGATGTGGGTAACCGAGTGGAACATTGCTAATCCCGCGAACCGCGTTGCTAACACACAGCTGCATGCAATGTACACTGGCGATTTTTTTCTCAAATTGCTTAGTATACCAAACATAACACAAGCAAACTTTCACGTGATTACTGGTCCAGGCAAAGGATTTCCAGTTTTTTCTCGGATTACACCTGCATCAAAACGCACCTTTTGGAAATATGGTGGGGAACCAGAATCAGACTACGGGGACACAATTCGCCGCACTGTCTACTACTCTTTTCAATTAATTGGTGAAACATTTGCAGAATCAGATACGCAGTATGCTGTTTCGCTACAAAATATGCCAATGCTTGAAGGACAATTGGAATATAAAGGGAAACAGATGTCGGGGATTCAAGTTCAAGCAATCGGAAACACTGAAACCGTCTACATTTTGGTTAGTAATCGCACTTCAGATGAACTGACTCCACAACTTACTATTGACAACAAACGGCTTAAAAGTGAAGTCGTCTATCGTTATGTTGCAAATGAGAGTCTCACAGCAACCAACGGTGGGAATGCTGAAATGGAAGGCTCTGGGAAAATTGAGGTGCAAATTCAGGAATGGACAGGAAATTCTGCAGAACTCATAATTCCTAAGAACAGTTTTGGTGTGGTAGAGGTCAAAAAGTGAAATTAGAAAAAATGCTTTTTGTTGTCGGGAATAGTAGAAGTGGCACTACAATGATGGGACGTATTTTGGGTAAACATTCCGATATCTATACTTTTGGCGAACTCCACTTTTTTGGACAGTTATGGTCTCCTGCATCCGCATCTGAATTACATCAACAGGAAGCAGAAAATTTGGCTGCGCAGTTATTTTGTATCCAACGGGAAGGTTATCGTACACACGGTAAACCAGGAAGTTTTTTGGAAGAATCTCGAAGTTTTCTCAGTGAATTAGCTGAATTTCCTGCAACACCCGACCGTCTCTTTTCAACGTTTCTCCAATACGAAACAGGACGAAACGGTAAAACCATCCCATGTGATCAAACACCTCGCAATGTATTTTATATTGACGACATCCTCCGATTTTATCCACAGGCAAAGATTATTAATATGATTCGGGATCCACGGGATGTCCTCCTATCTCAAAAGCAAAAGTGGAAACGCCGCTTCCTCGGCGGAACCGATATGCCAATGAAGGAAACGTTTCGTGACTGGATTAATTATCATCCTATCACTATCAGCCGAATCTGGCGGACCGCTGTTACCGCCGCAGATAGATTTGTTGATAATGAGCGCGTCATTTCAATCTACTTCGAAAAACTTCTGGCACATCCTGAAACCACGGTCTCTGATGTTTGTCAATTTATCGGTATTGATTACGCTGCTTCAATGCTGCAAGTACCACAGGTCGGTTCATCTGTTAACACTGATAAACCTGATCAACTCGGTATAAACCCAACTCGTGCAAACAACTGGCAAATTAGGCAAAATATGAAGAAAAGTCCTGATCTTCCTTCGGCCAAAAATCAAAGAACACTCAGTAGTACTGAAATTTATATATCTCAAAAAATAAATAGAACACTAATGGCAAAGCATAACTATGTTCCCATTTCAATTCGTCCAAATATTCTCAGTTTGGTTGTTAATGTTCTCTCATTTCCAATGAAATTAGCAGTGGCATTTTTTTGTAACTTGGATAGGATTAAGAACATCCGCGAAACTTTAAAAAGACGTTTGTAGTCCTAATATTGACCTGTACGAAGAACATGATTGCTCAAATTAATTCTGATTATATCAAAACACGTCCAACAAAAGCACTAACTCGTCTCGTGAGCTACGCCTTCTTTGAAGGACGACCTGTAACAACAAAAGGTAGATGGATAAATCCGATTGTCTTTTCTATCCTGAAAGCGGCTGCGGGAAGTAGTAGACGATTTACACCTATTGAAAAACCTATCTTCATTCTTGGCACGGGGCGAAGTGGAACAACAGTCTTAGGGGTTGTACTTTCTATGCATAAAGACGTGGGGTATTTAAATGAGCCAAAAGCGATATGGCATCTCATTCATCCGCAGGAAGACATCATCGGTAACTACAGTCAAGGGGCCGCTAAGTACCGTCTCACTGCCGAAGATGCAACAGACGAAATGTGTGAACGTGCTGCCCAGATGTTTGGGGCATACTTGTCCGTAACTGGGTCGAAACGTTTGGTTGATAAATATCCTGAACTGATCTTCAGAGTAGATTTTGTTCGCTCCCTATTTCCTGATGCGCGCTTTATCTTTCTTGTACGAAATGGATGGGATACGTGTCATTCAATTGCCAATTGGTCAAAACGACTGGGGGTTCAAGTCAATGGTGAGAAACACGATTGGTGGGGAGTAGATGACCGCAAATGGAAGTTTTTAATGGATCAGTTGGTTACTACAGATGCTGACTTGAAAAATATTATTGAAGATGTCCAAAATTTTGATCGACATTTAGATAGAGCAGCTATTGAATGGGTATTGACTATGCGTGAGGGACTACATCTAATGAAAAACTTTCCCGATTCTACCTATAAAATTCATTTTGAAGAATTAACATCAAAACCTGAAGAAACACTTTCATTGTTATGTGAGTTCTGCGAATTGCCAACTGACAGAACATTTGTAAATTATGCGCAACATACGCTAAACCTTGTGCCGCCAAGAGAACCTTTTGAGTTACATCCGAAGATAGCACCGATTTTCTATGACACGATGACAAGATTAGGATATAATACGTAAGTATACTTTATTAATATGGCCGAACTGTAGAATGAACTATTTATCATCACATAGTTTGCTTGAAGGAAAGTTAAATATGAGATTACTGATATTGTTGATTATGGTAATGCTCTGCGTATCCGTATTATTCATCGGATGCAACCAACGGATGGAACAGCCCATCAGGGAGATTGTTAAACCATCAGAGAATTCTTTAGAAAAAGCAAAAGCAGCAATGGAAAGGGTTAATGAAAGACGGGCAGAGGCCTACCAAAAAGCAGAAAAAACAGGTGACTTTTCTACCGTGTTCACGGCTTCTGAGGACATCTTCAGAGAAGAACTCAATTTTAGAAAAGGGTTTTGGGTTGATTTGGTAGATATATATCGCCAGGAAAACCTTGAAAATGCTGAGATATTGGAAGGTTTTGAGAACCTACAAGATGCCTTTGCTGAAAAACTGAAAAATGGCACACTTGGTATGTTTTACTTTGAGTACATCAGTTCATTTGATGAAATAATCATTGAATATCTCCGTTTATCGTTTGATTTTCCTGAAAAGAGTGAGAAGGAACTTCTTACGTTATTCAGATTACGTTATTCAGAGAATCTGTGAATGATAGAAAAATTTCCATTGTATTTCCATAGGGATCATTTACGGTATGCACAAAGAATCAATTATACACACACCTGAACAACCTACTCCGAAACGTTCTACCATTTCTCAAAAATAACCTCTCTTAAAGAAATAGTCTGTTCGTAGTCGCGCAATTCATTGCGCCTCTTACATTTCATTTCAAAAGAGAAAATAATTTATAGAATTGGTATTCTTTACTCGGTGTGCCTTGCTTTCAACCAGCTTGAAAGCAGGTGCAGCAGCTTTCATAACAACGCTCTTACCTATTCTTTCCGCATAGGGAAAGACTAAACAGTCTTTCCCTATTTTTGTGTCCAGAAGTGCATCCATTGATGTGTAACAATAAGAATGTACATTTTATTTCAACGAAAAACATCGTAAACGGAGGAATTAATGTCTTTGAGTTTATTGTTTACTTCTGCAATAGCTGCAGTAACAGAAAACGCAACGGATGCACCTAAAATCCGCGTAGATTTTGAGAATGAATCCCTTATTACAGAACAAGAATTCCAAAACCTGAAAATATGCACACAAAATTTGGCAGTAATTGGTAAGGCACTACAAACCTATGAAAAGGAATATGACAATTTTCCTGAGTGGCTTTCTGAGCTATATCCCAAGTATTTGATTGATGAAAATCATTTAATCTGTCCTGCTGACGAAGATCGAGGTGTGCCAATTTTACCTTATGACACAGACCCGAACCTACCTGTAAGTTACAACTATGATTGCGATCCAGAATATTATCAGCAGTGGTTAAAAGAGGAACGACATGTCTACAATGGTGCCAATCCGATTGTCCGATGTCCACACCACGCAAATCCCTATTCAGATTCTACATTATTGTCAAATTTGGATTTAAATTTGAGTTTTTCCAATACTATCTATTTATCAGAAGGAGATTGGAGAAAGCATCCGATAAGAATGTATGGAGGAATTGAGGCAGCTATAGCAGGTTATGAAAAAGCACTTCAACTCGTTCCAGAAGACCCAAATTTTTTCCATCTCTATTCTGAACTTATTCGTCTTTATGTCAAAATTGGACAAAATAAAGATGCGGAAAACCTCATCAATAGCTTCAAATCTGTCATGAAACCGCATGATGAAGACATTATGCGATTTCGAGACTATTGGACCTTTGTTGACATGCTTAAGGTGGTCGGGATGCATGAGGAGGCACTTCAACTTCTACAACACCTTGAAAATACCGAACAGAAGAATCCTTTCATAAAAGGTATCTTCAGGGAAATCGCTATGATTCATGAAGAAAAAGGCAACGCCGAACTTGCGAAATCATATTTTTTCAAAGCTGACCCAAAGTTGGAGATGATTGGAAAACCAGCACCTGACTTCTCAGCAACTGATATTGATGGTAATCCGATTTCTCTTAAAGACTATAGAGGAAAAGTGGTGTTACTCTATTTTTGGGCAACTTGGTGCGGACCTTGTGTTGGTAATATGCCAATCGTGAAAAAGGTATATGATACGAATAGAGATTTCGGTTTTGATGTTATCGGTATTAACAGAGATACGGACGAATCAGATATGTCCGAATACCTAAATGTGTGCAGCTTACCTTGGCGGCAGATTTTTGATGGAAAGGATGGCCCTCTAAAAAATCTGTACCGTGTTAGTGGTATGCCATCTAAGTGGTTAATTGGCAAAGATGGTAATATAATATCGCATAACTTCAGAAGTACAGAGTTAAATAAACTGGTCAGAAATATAGTGAATGGATCGGAATAAGTAAGAGTCCTGACTAAAGAAATGCATTTTGGAAAACCGTTTCAGCACCAACATGGATATTTACTGGGACTAAATACGAACAAATTGCTTCCGTATCCACTTGTACACCAAGTCCAGGTAGATCATTAACGCGAACCATTCCATCTGGATCAACAGGAAACGGATCCTTTACAAGTCGTTGTGATAGTTCAGAACCGGCAGCAGGGAATTCCAATAGGTTAAAATCTGGATTTGTGGCAAAAACGTGAAGTGCAGAGGCAAGACTCAGATGACTTTTGAAGGTATGATTAACATATTGGGTACCGCGCTGTTCAGCAAGTTGGCGCACCTGAAAAGATGGCATAATACCGCCGATGCGTCCGGTGTCAATTTGCACAAAACGGATTCCGCCATGCACGATCAAGTCTTCTGCCATGCGGTACGTATTTGAACCTTCACCCGCTGCGATAGGAACACGCGGATTTTTGGCAGTTAGCGAACCGTAAGCATCAATTGCATCGGGAGCAAGCGGTTCTTCCAACCACGTCGGAGAAAATTGTGCAAATGCTTCAGCGCGTTTGTAAGCGGTTTCGTAATCTGTTCCCCAAACCACCCCTGCATCTATCATAAGCTGCGTGTCGGAGTCCATACCTTCACGCGCCGCACGTACAAGGGCAATATCGTTTTCCTCACCGAATTTTCCCATCGGTCCCCAACCGAACTTCGCAGCACGATACCCTTGTTCACACAATCCAGTTGCAATATGGTATGTCCCTTCTGGTGTGTCGCCAAAAAGTACAGAGGCATAAGGCCGCTTGGGATGTGCAATGTCAGATGTGCCAGACATCTCCGCAAGTAGGCGGAAAATAGGTTTATCTAACTTCTTGCCGATAATATCCCACAACGCGATTTCTGCGCCGCTATAAGCATGCTGTATCTGTTGAATGTCCAACCCGTTTCGTAGCACCTTTTCACTGAGGCGAAGCACATCATCGGGACCATCAAGCGTTTCACCAATTAACGACGTACGGATATTGATGATATTCCCATGCGACATCGGGCAGCAATAAACAGCAATGCTAACCAAAGGCGAAGCATCACACTCTCCCCATCCTTCAATCCCTGCATCTGTGCGGATTCGAACTAAGAGCGTATCTTGTGTTCCATCGGCTGCAGTTGTTACGTCTGGCATCCGCAAATAAAAAGGATCTACCGCTACGATTTTCATTCTTCTGTGGCTGGATTTTCCGCTGCTGTTTCAACATCCTCAGAAGAAATGGTATCCACCGAAGGCCCACCATCTTCGCTATTTGGCACTGTAAGTGCCCGCATGACAGAAACGACAAACCAACCGACTAATCCAGCAGCAGCACCCGCACAAACAGCAATCGCAGCACCTCTTGGTGTCGCAAACTGGTCTAACGTCTCTCGGTCTACCGCACAAGAGATGTTATTGATATTTTTTATAGCAACACTACGTGTTTCACCATGTTGCACATATTCTACAGTGGGTGGTTCATCTGTCTCCATTTCAACATTCGCGCGCCATTCGCCAGTATCCATTTCGATGCTGCTTTTACCTTGTTCACCGATCCAGCATGCTTTAATCCCCTTAGCACCATCTTCCTCACGAATCGGTTCAACACGCGTACTTGAAAGGACACGACCAAGAAAATTAAGTGTAATATCCTTAGATTTTGATAAAGCCAAGCGTAGATTTTCTGAATTCATGATTACTTCCCCCTAAGACTAAGAAATTCTTAACTACCATTCTTCCATGTTCAAGTGAAAAAAGCAACCTTATTCGGTGTTTTTTCTTCCTTTATAGTAAAATCCGAAAATATGTTCATATTTCAATGAACAACAATCCCTACACGCTCACGCTGGCGAGGTTTCCGAACCTCGCCAATGTCCAGGTAATTGTGGGCTTTACTATAATCTGAAAATAATTTTGACATCGGTCAAGTTTTAAATTAAAATGTAAATGCGGAATATACTAAGTCTTTCAACATTTAACGTCAATCTAATAATTTTGTTAACACATAAAAGGGTTGATAAATCTTTTACGGATAATATTTTGTGAATTTAGACAACTGTGTAGATGGAATCTTCATTACGGGAACAGGCACAGAAATAGGAAAAACAGTGATTGCAGGAGGTATCGCAGCATCACTTAAACATGTCGGAGTCAATGTTGGTGTTATGAAGCCAATCAGCACAGGTGATACAACTGATGCCCAATTTCTAAAACATGCCGCACAAGTGGATGATCCACTTGTGTTAATTAATCCGATTCAACTCCTTCACCCATTAGCACCTTCCGTATCAGCAAGATTAGAAGGCAAACAAATAGACCTATTGGCAATTGAGGCAACATTCACTAAACTGAAACAGAAATATGATTTTTTGATAGTGGAAGGCGTTGGCGGTATTGCTGTACCAATTAAGGACAATTTCCTTGTAGCACATCTTATCAGTCAACTCAAATTGCCGATATTAATCGTTGCTGATGCAGGCTTAGGTACTATAAATCATACGGTGCTAACCGTTGCGTTTGCCAAACAGTTCGATCTCCAAATTGCTGGAATTGTGCTAAACCAGTATTGTCCCGAAACGGCGGGGCTTGCTGAACAGACTAATCCTGCAGAAATTGAAAGATTGACACAAGTGCCAGTGATCGGTGTGGTTCCTTATGAACAACATTTAGACACACCAAATCCTGATATAAAGTTTTTAGCAGGTTGTATAAATCAACACGTGGAATTGGGCAAATTAAATGTAGTCATAAAGGGGGTATCCATAACAAACAAATCATGAAGAACGCTATAGTTTTAGCAGCAGGATTAGGGCGTAAAGTTTGGCCGTATGGAGAATATCGTCAGAAATGCACGATCCCTGTCGCAAATAAACCGATAATTCGCCGAATAGTAGAGAATCTCGTTGAAATAGGATGCTCAAGGATTATTGTTGTCGTAGGGCATTATGCTCAACAAGTACGTGGTGCGATTGCAGATATTCCAAATGTTGAATTTGTAACCCAACACGCTCTTGATGGCACTGCAGATGCAGTTTTAACTGCGTTAAAAGAACTAAATGATGAAAATTTTCTCATAATTTATGGGGATGTTGTAACCATATCTGAAAATATTCGTAATTTAGTTAAAGAGTTCAATAATCAAGATGCAGAAGCAGCTGCGTTAATTCAGTCACTTAGCGATGAGGACGCGAGCAATTGGCTCTGTGCTAAAACGACTGATGGATGTTTAACAGGTATTGAAGGGCATCCGCGAGGCGGTTCATATCGTCTATGTGGGATTTATGCTTTTAAACCGACTGCAATCCCTTATTTTTTAAGGAACCCTGGCATCGTTACCCAAGTCCCTGTCGGTGGCATGCCACCGCCTGAGGCTGAAGTTGCACAATCTCTCCAACTCATGATTGATGACGGGATAGAGGTGTTAGCAGTCGAGACAACCGACTTTTTTGTTGACGTTGATAAACCTTGGCATGTTTTGGAAGCAAACCGTCGGTTAGTAGATTATCTCACAAAACAGATTGATGAAAACCACTTGGCAACGGGTGCTAAAATATCTGATGCTGCGGAAATTAATGGACGCGTAATATTAGGAGAAAACACAGTTATTGGTCCGCGTGTTGTTGTAAATGGAACACTTATAGCAGGTGCAAATAATAACATCACAAACGGAGCAATTTTACACGGAAACATATACATCGGCGATCAATGCCGCATCAGTGATTATTGTGATATTGAGAGCAGTGCCATCGGAAACCGATGCATTGTAGGACACGGCGCAGAAATGTCCGGTGTCATGTTTGACAAGGTTTATCTGTATCACTACTGTGAAATGTCCGGCGTTTTTGGATGCGCGACAGATATCGGCGCTGCTACAGTGTGTGGTACCCTGCGTTTTGATGACCGTGATACACCAATTCAGGTAGAAGGACGGTATGAAGTGCCAACTTACGGCGCAGACGCTACCTATATGGGGGACTATTGCCGCACCGGAGTGAATGCGATGATAATGCCGGGAAGGCGTATCGGTTCTTATAGTGTTGTAGGTCCGGGAGTGATTCTATACGAGGATGTTCCCAGCAAAACTATGGTCATGGCGAAACAGGAATTGATAACAAAACCGTGGGGACCAGAACGTTATGGATGGTGAGAAATAGATTGCTGCAGTCCTTTTACAGTGCGCAAAAGTTAGTCGGCAAGAAGTTCCTGCAGCAGAGATGTTAATTCTGCGTTTCCAGCAGCAAGTTCAAAAGCACGTTTCTTTTTAGTTTCACGGGAATCATCCGATTGGTCAGATACCCCAGGTTCCCAAAGCACTTCAAGGTCTTTTGGATTTAAACGGTCATAAGTAATTTTGACAAGAGTGAGTGGGTAATTTTCAGGAATGAGGACAATCCAATCAATCGTTTCACCTCGTGCAGAATATTGTCTATCTACAGTAAGTTTTGTTTCTTGATGTGGCACGTTTTTCTTAACCCACTGTTTGCGTCCGAGTGAGTCAACTTCAAAAGTTCCGACCTCAAGCCAATTGCGACCGGCACCGTTAGGTTTCGTGGTAACTTCAATGCGTTGCATGATTTTAATTCTCCGTTTGGGAATTCCAATGTAAAACATGTAAATTTTAGCATGCAGAATAAAAAAAATCAAGTTAAGTTACGTGTGTTACGTAAGATTTGGGTGTTTTTAAATTATAGTGGAATCCGAAAATATGTGGACATTTCAATGAACAACAATCTCCATAACTATAACGTTGGCAAGGTTTCCTAACCTCGCCAATGTCCAGGTAATTGTGGATTTCACTATAATATATTGCAAGTTTCATGATATGTTTGAATATGGCATCATAATTTTTTAACTTAATCAGTTCTCTCGTTTAAGGAAATTATTCATGCAAGTCCAGATAAAATATGGTCACAGTACAGTTGCGGTAGAGATACCTGACAAAAATTTGGCAGCTATCTTGGAAACTGCGCAAAGCACTCCGTTAGCCGATGCCGACCAAGCGGTGCGGCAAGCGATTTCGCAACCTATTGCTTCACCCCCCTTAGCAGAAGTGGCGAAAAGGCGTGACTCTGCTTGCATTGTGATTTCTGATATAACGCGTCCAGTGCCAAATCAAGTCATTCTACCGCCGATATTAGAAACACTTGAACAAGCAGGAATACCACGCGAGAAGATTACTATACTCATCGCCACAGGCATTCACCGTCCCAATGAAGGGAAAGAACTTGAGGAAATGGTCGGGCGTTCGATTATGGACTCGTACCGGATTGTTAATCATTTTTCTCAAAATCCAGAGACACATACATATCTGGGTGAGACAAACAAAGGCACACCGGTTTACATTGATAAGACATACCTCGCAGCGGATTTGAAAATTATAACCGGGTTGATTGAACCTCACTTGATGGCAGGATATTCCGGTGGACGGAAAGCTATCTGTCCAGGACTCGCATCTATTGAAACAATGAAGGTTATGCATGGTCCTGAACTGATGGAACATCCTAAATCTGCTGTCGGCATTTTGGATGGGAATCCATTTCACATGGAGGCGACCGAGATCGCTCTGATGGCAGGTGTAGATTTTAACCTGAATGTCGCAATTGATAAACAGAGGCAGATAACCGGTGTTTTTGCTGGGGATATGGTTGAATCTCACCTTGCTGGCACACAATTCGTGGAAAAACATGCTAAAGTTGCCATCCCAACCCCTGTAGATGCGGTCGTTGTTTCCAGCGCGGGATATCCTTTGGATACTACATTTTATCAAGCAATAAAAGGTTTGCTGACTGCAGTTGAAATCGTCAAACAGGGTGGTAGTATTTTGCTTGTGGCTGCTTGTAGTGAGGGCATCGGGAGTAAACCATTCACAGATCTATTATTCAAAACTGATGATCTGACCGCCTTTGTTCAAGGACTTTACAATCCCGCGAACTTCGTTATTGATCAGTGGCAATTGGAAGAATTAGCAAAGGTTGCGCGTAAAGCCGATATCTATTTTTATACTGATGGCATTCCGTTCCAACAAAGATCTAAACTTTTTGTACATCCGTTGAAAACGCCGCAGGAAGGAATTCAGGAGTTTTTGGCACGTTACGGTGAGAACGTACAAATTGCTGCGATCCCGGAAGGACCTTATGTCTTAGCAAAAGTAGAGAATGCCACAGCTTAATATATTTTAATTTTCTTATGTGGTTAGCCTCATAAGAAAAAATAGTTTGGGTGTAAAAAAATGAAAAATTCAATCGTGAAACTTAGAGGATATAAGGACGGTCTGCATCTGATTATCAATCCTAAAGTCTCGCTTACTGAGGTTGAAACAGCAATTCAAGAGTTGCTAAACAGGATGAACCAACCGTTAGCGGGGACTTCTGTTCATATTGATATGACGACATCTCCCTTGACACCTGATGATCTGACAGATTTAGAAACGCATCTGACAGAAAACTACGATCTTGTTGTCAGTGGTGTCAACATATATGATGAAAAGGACGAATCCCCAATCTTGGCGGCACCTGCAACGCATAGTATTTCACCGAGTTTAACGATGGGCAATCATCCGAATTTTGAACAAGCTCAAATCGTTCGCCAAACGATTCGATCGGGGCAGACAACATCCTGTTTAATTGGAAGTGTTGTTATCTATGGAGATGTTAATCCTGGCGGAGAAGTTGTTGCTGCTGGGGATGTCATTGTACTGGGTGCTTTACGCGGCAATGCTCATGCTGGGGCTCACGGGAAGCTTTCTTCCGTTATTATTGCTATGGAGTTAGTCCCATTACAACTTCAAATTGGTTCGTATGTGAATCGTCCCCCGATAGGCCAAAAATCGAGGGGATATCCTGAAATAGCTCGTGTTGGAGCTGAAGGTATTATCATCGTGGAGGAATTTATTAAATTCTAAACAAAAGGAAGGTTTGACTATGGGTAAGGTTATCGTAATTACTTCTGGTAAGGGAGGAGTCGGCAAAACGACATCAACTGCAAACCTCGGTACTGCATTAGCGATGATCGGCAAAACGGTGGTTATGGTTGACGCGGATATTGGGTTGCGGAACCTTGATGTCGTCATGGGCTTAGAGAGTCGAGTCGTTTATACATCTATGGATGTAATAGAAAAACGATGCGATCTTGATAAAGCTCTTGTAAAAGATCGGCGTGTTGAAAATTTGATGTTGCTTGCTGCTTCACAACGAAACAGAAAAGACGATATCAAGCCTGAGCAGATGCGGGAAGTCTGTGAAAAACTGAAACAAGCGTTTGATTTTGTGCTCGTTGACTCCCCTGCGGGGATTGAGCAAGGTTTTCACAACGCTGCCGCAGGTGCTGAGGAAGCCGTCATCATTACGACCCCGGATGTATCAGCTATCCGAGATGCAGACCGCATCATCGGACTCTTACAACATCAAGGTATTGAATCAATAAGCCTTGTACTAAACAGATTGTCACCAACACTCGTCAAAAAGCGAGATATGATTAGTAAGAATGACATATTAGACATTCTGAATATTGATCTTCTTGGCGTTGTCCCTGAAGATACTGGTGTTATCGTCTCTACAAATCGGGGTGTGCCCCTTGTACATAACGATGGGTCGCCTGGGGCGGATGCATATATGCGAATTGCACGGCGCATGACTGGACAACGCATCCCCATCCCTGAAATGCGAGATGAAAACTTTTTTTCTAATCTATTAAATTGGTTTTCAAGAAATAAGTAGAGGAGACTATGAATTTTAGAAGTATATTCACTCGTAAATCGAAATCAAGCAATATTGCTACGCAGCGTTTACAGCTCGTTCTTACACAAGATCGATTTGAGGTAGGCGAGGATTCTATGAAAAAGTTACAATTTGAATTAACCGAAGTGTTGGCGAAATACTTTGAATTTACAATGAACTCTGTCAAGATGTCCTTAAAACGTGAAGGTAATTCCTACGTGTTGATGGCAGATTTTCCGTATAATCAATCGAACAAACTTCGTTAACTTCGTAGTTGTTTCTTAGGAATAGTAATCCTTTTTTCGTATCACAGAATTAATTCCCAGATCGCTTTGGCGACCCCGTTTTCATCGTTTGTCGCGGTGATGTGATCTGCGCAGTCTTTAATTGAAGCAACTGCGTTTCCCATCGCTATAGCGAAACCTGCGGTTTTGAGTAGGCTTTCGTCGTTATAGCTATCACCAAAGACGACAACCGAATCTATCGGAATGTTATACTGTTGTGCAAGTGCTGTCAGTGCCCGCCCCTTAGTAACTTCCGGATTCATGAATTCAATATACTCCGGTTGTGTCTGCGTTACGTAAAGTTTGCCTGCATATTGTGTTTTGAAACTGTCTAAAAGCAGGGGCAGTTTTTCTGATGGGTGAATGATAAGCAGTTTTGTCGGTGTCTCACCAGCTAATTGCCGAAGATCACCTATCGGTGTGGCAGGAACCCCCGTGCGAGTTTCGTATAGTTCACTCCACTCGTTTCTTTTTACAACAAAGAGTTCATCGTTCAAGCAAAAATTGAGATGCAAATTTTGTTTATTGCAGTCGTCAACTATCGCCATAGCATAATCTGGGGGAACTGGCGTATGATGGTATACATCTCCAGTAATTGCATGCTTTACCATCCCCCCATTATACGAAATTATTGGGTTTTCTAAACCAATTTGATCGCTTATCGGTTTAATAGATCGGTGCATCCTTCCTGAAACTAAGACGACCAGAATTCCGTTTTCCGCAAGTTGTTGAAGTGCTTTGCAGTTTTCGGACGATAGCTCGTGATTACTACTCAATAGTGTTCCATCTAAATCGAAAGCTGCTAAACGACAAGGTATTTTCATATCTATTTTTATATTCCAGGTTTACCAGATTGCCCGCTCCGTTTTCCGGTCAAAAAGGTGCATCTGATCGTCATCAAAGTCCAACCAGATTTTATCTCCTACTTCAACATGAAAAGTTGGATGTGTTCTAACTCGGAGAAGGATAGGTTCTTGTGTATCCCGATGTGTTCCGAGCGTTAAGTCAAGAATGTTAACTGAACCAAGGGGTTCAATCAGATGGACATCAGCGGCGATTTTACGCCTGACCGGTTCCCTGGATACTGTAAGATGTTCAGGTCGGATACCGAAGACATAACCATTATTTTCAGTATTGCTGTTTCGGTGAGCCTGCTGTTGTGGCGAAAGGTCTAACTGCACATCAGTATGACTTAGTTGCAACACGGTTTTGCCTTCCTGAGAAGTAAACGCTGCATCAATTAGATTCATAGCTGGCATTCCCATAAATCCTGCAACGAAAAGGCTTTTCGGTTTGTTATATACCTCGTGAGGAGTGCCAATTTGCTGTAGCACGCCTTGGTGTATAACAGCGATTCGGTCCGCGAGAGACATCGCTTCAACCTGATCATGTGTAACAAAAATAGTGGTTGCCCCGATTTCGTGTTGGAGCCGTTTAATTTCTGCCCGTGTATCAATTCGAAGTTTCGCATCTAAATTTGCCATCGGTTCATCAAGCAGGTAGGCTAAGGGTTGACGGACCATTGCGCGTCCAAGGGCAACGCGTTGCATCTCACCGCCACTCAAAACACTCGGTTTTCGATTTAAAATATCAGTTATCTGCAAAATTTTCGCGACCTTTTTAACGCGTGCATCAATCTCCGATTTTGCGACCTTCACTGCTTTAAGCGGAAATGCAATATTATCATATACATTTAGATGCGGATAAAGTGCATAGAATTGAAATACAAAAGCGATATCCCGATCCGCTGGAGACAAATCGTTGACACGATGCCCATCGATCAGAATATCACCTTCTTCAGGTTGTTCTAATCCAGCGATTAATCGCAGCGTTGTCGTTTTCCCACAGCCCGATGGGCCTAAGAATACGACAAACTCTTTATCTTGAATTTCCAAGTTAAAATCTCTGACTGCGACAACATCGCCGAATCGTTTTTCTATATTTTGTAATTTGATATGTGCCATTATTTTGTTATAACCGTGCTTCCGTTTTCCGATTTAACGTTTGCCAAGCGCGGATTCCCTCTGAATTTTCTTTTATTCTCACCTAAGTTGTCATCTTTGTAGCACAATCTGTTAGATTGTGCCTCCGTGGAACGCAAACTAACAGTTTGCACTACAAAAGATTGGTTGCATCGAACTCACGTTAGTTTATCACAAATTATGCAAATTGAAAAGTGAAAATCAGGATTCGCCTTCAAGGTGTGAAGACAAAGCGATTCAATTGTCGCGTTTTCTAATCCAAAAGTAAATCGTGTTTTCCAAAGTTAAAGATATGTTTTAATTCTTTTGACAATCTGACAGAGGATTAGTTAAAATAATAAGGACGACAGCAAGATTAAGCAGACACATAGTTTAAACACACTATAAATTTTAGAAATAGCCAACCGATATTGTTTGCACACGTTTAAATCTTATGATCTATAAAACCTTTTCATATTGGATGTGGTTCGCAATTTTTGGGATTTTAGCATTAGGGCTTGCCACAAAACCTCTGTTCAATATACTCGCTTTTGAGTTTTGTGCGATTATTACCCTCTGTGTTGCTTTTGCTTGTTCCCACGTTGCAATGACCGAATTCCAAATAATGAAACGTGATCCTGATAATCTGATCGGCTCACCGAGTCAGGTTATTTTTGGGTGTTTTTGGCGTGCATTTTTAGCGAATATTGTAGTGCTAATAGCAGCACTTACTATAATTCTGCTAAATGCATTCCGCATAAAAAACTGCAATTTCGGTGAAGGATTTCTCTTTTTTTTGCTTTTGCCCACACTTAGCTGCATGACTGCAACCGCAGCAGGCTTATTCTTCAATGTGTGGATTCAAAAGAGATGGTTAGCGTATCTGGCATATTTGGCGTTTCTTCTTATTTCATGTGTGCCTGTTGCCGTAAATTTGATTTTCCATCCGCCGGTGTTTGCTTTTCATCCTATTTTCGGATATTTCCCTGGACCTATATACGATTTCGTCATTTCAATCACAAGTACCTTGCTCATTGCACGTGGTGAGACACTGATATGGGCGCTGTTATTTCTCACAATTACCATTTATGCGTGTGAAATTGGTCGGGAGACAAGTTTTGTTCCAAAACTTCGATGGCGTAATCTTATTCAATTTTCCGCTAAGAATTCGCTTTGGCGGATTGTAACAGTATGCATATTGATTGTAGCATTAGTCAGTTTGGAATTTTTCTCAGGAAAGTTAAGGATTCGTCCAACGCGAGGTGATATTGCGCAAGCGTTAGGCGGTTATAGGGAAACGGAGCATTTTGAAATCTTCTATGCGCGAGAGCTTGAAGATGAAATAGATCTGTTTGCTGACGATTGTGAGTTTCGTTATATGCAATTGTCTAAATATCTACAGACAACAATTTCGAGGAAAGTTCGTGCGTATTTGTATGCATCCCCTGAACAAAAAAAGAGGTTAATCGGGGCTGGCAATACATACATTGAAGACCCGTTTGGTTACGGTTTTCACATCCATTCAGCAGGTTTCCCGCATCCTGTTTTAAAACATGAACTTGCACACGTATTGACTGCCGATTGGTCACCGTGGAAGGTTAGCTTGAACGTAGGAGTGCATGAAGGCATAGCCGTTGCTGCAGATTGGGATGAAGGGCGGCTAACAGTGCATCAATGGGCGAAAGCGATGCGTCAATTAAAGGTAGCTCCGCGTCTTTCCAGCGTTATGGGCATCGGGTTTTGGAGCCATGCAAGTTCACGAAGTTACTTACTCGCCGGTTCCTTCATTCGTTTCCTTGTTGACACTTATGGGTTAGAGAAGTTAAAACAGGCTTTTCCATTTGGGAACTTATCGAAAAGCTACACAAAAGATTTGAGCATTTTAGAAATAGAATGGATTAAATTCTTATCCAATGAAGTGCCCTTACAAGGGACAGACTTAGCCTATGCTGAACGTAGCTTGAAACGTGGCGGAATCTTTGAACAGGTATGTGCTCATGAAATGGCTTCGTTGCGCAGTAAAGCGTGGGAAGCGTATTACCGAAATGATTTTAGATTTGCAACGGACACTTTTCAGCAAATGCTATCAGATGAACCAGAAAATTCAAGAACGCTCTTGGAATTGATGTACAGTACATTTAAAATGGGGAATTACAAGCTAACGACCTCACTGGCTAAGCGTATGATTGCAGATGTAAACTCACAATACAGATCCGAGGCAGCGCGGTTGCTGGGAGATATCTACTGGCTGCAGGAGGATGCAGAAAAAGCGTTGAATCAATATAAGGAAGCGGTTTTGTTTGCCACCCATGAAACTGTTGAACAACGTCTTTTCAAACGTATTGCAGCACTTTCGGAAAATTATACACCTCAATCCAGAGAACGGCTACGCACTGTTATACTACCTAAAAGTTCAGCAAGTCGTACGGGGAGCGGGACGAAAATGGCACTTTTATTGCGAGTCATTGAAACTGAGCCTGATGATTGGTTAGCCTATTTTTTAGCAGGTGAATTACTTCATAAAGAGCGAACGTGGGAATTGAGTACACAATATCTGCACCATACCATTGCCTTGGGGAAAGAAAAGGATAAACAAACAATGCCGCCTCAAATTGCTTTGAAATCGCGATGGTTATTGGGGTTGAACGCTTTTCACATGACAGATTATAGAATCGCAGAAGAAATATTTTCATCCGTAGCAACCGATCAAACACAACCGATGGGAACTCAGCTTTCTGCCCGATATTGGATAGAACGGTGTCAGTGGATTAAAAGCCGTACACGAGATGAACAAAATCACTAAATTGACAGTTATGGGTTTCGCTACGTTCTAACCGACCACAACTATTGTAAACGAATTCCATAAATGAAAACTGAATTTCGCTTCAATTCCCAGGGTTATTTAGTTTTAACAGGACTTACGCAATATCCATTTTCAAAGTAGGTGATTTTAGCTGTTGGCGTAGAAAATCAGAATACGGTTCATTTTTGACTCGATAAAGCGTTTGCCCCATTTCATTTGCTTTTTGCATCAGGTAAATCCATACTAATACAGCACAAGTGATGTGGTTTCTCACAATACGGGGTAAACGGCATTGACATTTTTCGATCCCTGTGAGTTGTTTCGTTTCACGGTGAAATTGTTCAATCTTCCAGCGTGCGCTACACACCTGTCGCACAGCGGACACATCCGATTGGTTCAAGTCATTTGTAGCAACATAATCCGTGCGTTTATTAGACACTACCCGGAATACTTTCACCTTATGATTTTTGGGGAACTTGTTGATTTTCACACGTTTACCCGACTTCTGTTCTGTTTGGCTCCACTCTAAGCTGTCAATGTGTTGATATGGTTTTGTGCCGTTAGAATCATCAACAAGTCTGTTCCTTTTCAGTGGACAATAGAACTTTTTACCAAGACTTTCAATGAATAACATAAGCACTTTGCTGGCATACCAACTATCCATCAACACTGTGCTAAAAGCAACATGGCGGGAGTTCACTAAAACATCAAGCATATCCTGAACATGATCTAACTTGGATTTGCCATCACCTTGCTTATCGTAAATACGAAAATCAATAATCCAATACCGGTCTAACTCCGGGTTGACATAAACACAGGTAACAACACCTATACCATTTATCGTGGTGTGAGCATTTCCACTATATTGTTTCTGAGCAAAGGCTATATCTTGTGCATGTCTTTTATCTAAAATAGTATCATCAAAGATAATATATCCATCGGGAGTTTGCACCAAGTGGGGTTGGACACTTTCCCAGACAAGACGAGGGGGCAAACGATCACCCGCAAGATAACGATTAATTTGATCATGACTAAAACGCTCACAGTGATCCGCATAATGAGTGAGAGTATAGTTGACACGGGTCGTGAGTAGATATTGACAATAATCAAGACGTGTTGGTTTTGTCATTTTATGAACCTCCTTATAGACTATATTAGCCATAGGAGAGAAATATTACAAGTATTTTGCGTAAGTCCTGTA
>PYJA01000136.1 GCA_003635185.1 Candidatus Poribacteria bacterium
ATACTTGCTTGTTGACCAACTCGCATCGGTATCCAGATTGCGTAAACCTTCGGGAATATGATTTTCTTTTCGGTCCTTTTGATGCCACACACTCCCTTGTGCTTTATAGAGACTTTTATCTTCAAACACAACATCTCGGGGCGTATCCGTATCCAAAGAGATGCCTAAATCACCGAGATATGCAACAAATTGTTCAAGAACCGATGCGAGTTGTTTATAGCGACGAGATAGGGTTGTTCGCGACGGAGTGCTTTTGAACTTCAACCGCTTTACCCAGTTTGGATGTTCGGCAAGAAAAGTGGTTTGTGCTTTGAACCGATTTATCCCTTTAAGCTTCATCACCGTAAAAAAGACGATCAGTGAAATATCGGTATACGCTTTAGGGCGCCCTTGCTGTTCAGTTTGATGGTAGTAGTTAGACTTCTCAAAATTTTTGTAACATCTAAAGAAAAATGTGATATAATATCTCATGTCAGGATAACTCATGGTTAATACTCCTTAATATTTTAGGATTTGAAAACCTTTTTTAAAGAGTCTAACCTTTATCCTGACTAAAGTCAATCACGATCTAATTTATGCACACCCCTCACTGTTAATTAAGGGAGGAAAAACACCTGTCTGGTTTGAAGATGGTGAACGCATTGCCTACTCAAAAGATAGTGAACTCTTTATCTATAATGTCAAAAACGGAAACGGACGGTTTTTACCGATTCATCCGGCGGAAGGCTCCGCAATCTCACCAGATGGAGAGTATGTCGCACGACCACTCACTTTTGGACCGCTATTAGATCAAATTGAAATAAGGTCCCTTGACACCTTGGAGGTGATCGCGAAACGGGCCACAGACGTTCCTGGAATTATTTCCTTCAGAGATTTAAAATGGTCACCTGATGGAAAGTACCTCGTTTACACAGGAAAAGATGGGGATAAAATCCATCACGTCGTCATTCCTTTTGATAAACGTACTGCTATACTTGGAAAACCGATAGAAATTTTGAAGAAGATACGAGGAAAAACAGTACACTCGTTTGCTTGGATAAACCCCGAAGCATACTCCGTGCAACCCGCCGAACGCCTCACAACACTCTGGGGGAAACTCAAAAAAACTCCCACGCGACAGGGAACCCATTATTAACTTGGAGGTATTTCTGATTACATTGGAAACCTGCCCAAATAGGAGTTACTATGAAAAACTTAATCATTTGTTTCTGTTGCTGTCTCGCTTTCCTATTGTCCTTTACCGCACATGCCAAACCTACCGGGGAAATCCTCTTTTTTCACCCAAATAATAGAGGCGAACTCCTGATGACCCGTATAGAAGACACAAGCAATGTGCGCGAGATATACCGCCATCGACATAAGATACAAGGAATTACAGCACATCAAAAGAGCCCTTTTGTCCTGTTCTTAGCCAATCCTCAGGATCGCGGATTAGTCCAGGACATTTTCTTGGCAGACATGAAACGGAGAAATCTTTCCCTGCGGAACCTGACAAAAGAACGTTTCGGTTTTATTATGCATTTTGCCATTTCCAAAAACGGAGATATTGTCTTCACCACTAACTTAAAGCGCGCAGAGAAAGTGTTTGGAATAAAAGTCGGAATTTATTTTATTTCTCAATCAGAATTGCGGCGGCAAGATACCCCTCATGCCACGCTGTTAGTTGAAGATGGAGAGACACCTGTCTGGTTTCCAGACGGAGAACGCATTATTTACACTAAGAATAATGAGCTTTTCATCCTCACAGTCCCAACCGGAAACAAAACGTTACTTCCAATTCACCCAGTGGAATCGGCTGCACTCTCACCGGATGGAGCCTACATTGCATCGCCAACCATTTTCGGAGGAAAATTAGTGCAAATTGAGATCCATTCCCTTGAGACCTATGAGAAGTTGGCAACCACAAGACCACCAATACCTATTCCTTTCAGAGATTTAAAATGGTCTCCAGATGGAAAGTACCTTGTTTACACTGGAGCATTAGATGGAAATTATCATCACGTCGCCATCCCTTTTGATAAAGACAACGCTACACTGGGTGTACCAGTAGATATATTAACGGAAGTACAAGGAAAAACAGTACAGAAGTTTGTTTGGGCATCCCTAGTGAGATTCCCCGTTGAACCCACGGAACACCTGACCACCCTCTGGGGAAAACTCAAAAAGTAAAACTTATGCAACACAGGTATCCTGTCAAGAAAACCGAACCTACTGCCCCTATAAAGCATGTTCGCTCATGTAAAAAGTGTGTGCGGTTGCTTTCAATGAACGCAATAGTAACATAGATTTAACTTTTTCATTAGCACTCATTTTTTACATGAGCCAGCATGTTTGATAGCCGTTTGGACTGCTGTTAGTTGTGCAGCAATTCTTATTTCCCAATCAAGCTGCGTTGGTGTTTCAAGGATTAGACACCGTGTGTTTAGCTGTTCGGCTAAATACCTGCCGCGTGTCCATCCTTTAGTCGTAACTTTATCAAGTAGTGTGATTACCCCATTCTCATTGCGATGATTTTCTATCAAAGGATCCTGATTGATAGGACATAGTCCTGCTACACTTTTTACGATCATATTGCCGATTGGTAAACATTGTGAAGTGCGGCGTTCCCACAAATAAAACCCATCACTATCGCTATCTTCATGTAAATCCAACGCAAGTTCAATTATTGCCTTTTCTTCAATGATATTATTATTGAGTTTTTCAACGTGCGCAGATTGTTTGCGCTGGAGTGATTCTGCAATGAAAGCTGTTTCTGGACACTGAGTTGGGGTTTCAAACATCCGATTAAGGTCAAGTCCCGTAGCGTTTTCACGGATGTCTCGTTCATATCCGTAAGGATTGTCACAGGGGGAGATAAGCCAATTGTATTTGTTAAATGGGAAAGGGTTGTGTTTGTCGTGATCAGCAAGCATTTCAATTAGGCGGACTGCACACGCAACGCCTGCAGGTTCATCTCCGTGGATACCTGCCGATACATAAAATAGGGGCGAACTTTTTTGTTGAGCAGTCCAACGCAAACAGAACAACGGATAAGATGAAGAAGCACTGGACGCTTGGTGCCAGCATGTGAGATGGTCAGACTTCCTAAGAGCCGCAAGAATGCGATCTACTACGTCACCGTAGTTTCGGACTTTCATCCGAATTACTCCCATTCAATCGTACTCGGTGGTTTTGAACTGATGTCATAGACGACACGATTGATCCCTTGAACCTCATTAATAATACGGGTAGATATTTTTGCTAAAACATCGTCAGGGATCCTTGCCCAATCCGCTGTCATCGCGTCACTGCTGGTAACAGCCCGTAAGGCGACCGTATTTTCGTACGTCCGCTCGTCTCCCATTACACCGACACTCTTGACTGGCAGCAGCACTACCAACGCTTGCCAAATATCATCGTACAACCCTGCTGCTTTAATTTCATTGATAAAAATTACATCAGCTAACCGAAGTACCGCTAATCGTTCCGGTGTCACCTCACCGATTATGCGGACAGCAAGCCCTGGCCCAGGGAACGGGTGTCTACCAAGTACGTGGGATGGAACGTTTAATTCAGCACCCACAGCTCGTACCTCGTCTTTGAAAAGTTCACGGAAAGGTTCAATAAGTTCAAACGGCATGTCGGGCGGGAGACCACCGACATTGTGATGTGTTTTAATCGTAGCAGAGGGCCCCTTAGTAGAAACGCTCTCTATAACATCTGGATAGAGAGTGCCTTGTGCGAGAAAGCGGCAAGGTCCGAGCTGCTTCACTTTTGCTCTGAAGGTTTCAATGAACTGTGCACCTATAACTTTGCGTTTCTGTTCTGGATTTACGACACCTGCCAACGCGTTCAAAAAGGATTCTGACGCATCCACGAACTCAATCTTTATTCCCAATCCTTTACAAGTTGCTAAAACCTGTTCCACCTCGTTTTGTCGCAGAAGCCCGTTATCCACAAAAACAGACACTAATGCATCGCCTATCGCCTCATGGAGAAGTGTGGCAAGCACCATCGAGTCTATGCCGCCGCTGACTGCACACAGCACTTTTTCGTCCTTCACCGTTGTTCGGATATGTGTTATAGCTTCTGCTATAAAAGCACCCATCGTCCAAGTCGCTTCACACCCACAGATATGTCGGACAAAGTTATAGAGAATTTTGTCAGCGTCTCGTGTATGTTCAACCTCAGGGTGAAATTGCAATCCGTACAAAGTGCCATCGGAGTTAACCATCGCGGCAATAGGTGAATTTGAAGTCTGGGCAATTGTGTGGAATCCATCAGGAAGGTTGTCAATCTTATCACCGTGGCTCATCCACGCTGTCAATTCTGATGGCAAGTCAATAAATAAAGAGCCTGATGTTGAACTGACGTGGAGTTGTGCGTTCCCATATTCCCGTTCTGTTGCGGGGTGGACTTTGCCTCCTTCTAAGAGATAAGCCATAAGTTGCATGCCGTAGCAGATGCCTAGAACGGGGATTCCAAGTGTGAAAAGGGCTGCGTCTATCTTCGGCGCATTTTCCTCGTACACACTTGCTGGACCGCCAGAAAGAATAATCCCTTTTGGTGCCATCTTCTCAATGTCGTTAAGCGGCAAAGTATAAGGTTGGATCTCGCAGTAGACCTGCTGTTCCCGAATACGTCGAGCAATTAACTGCGTATATTGCGAGCCAAAGTCTAAAACGACAATCGCGTCTCGCTTCATGTCTTTTCTCCATTTTTAAATATTGGATTTCGGCAGAGTTGCCAATATGAAGTTTAAGGATTTAATTACGTTGACAATTTCAAGATATGACTTTTACATATTATCGTTGTGGTTCGCAATCAATAATCTCCCCTGTCTCTGGTTCAAAAATCACACCGTAGTATCCTGGTGGTGCAAATACTACATCGTCCCACATTGCCAAGTCTGTATTCGCGTCCTGTAAATAGTAACATCCTTTGTATGGGTGTTTTTCAGATTCAATGGTACGAACGTGGTAGCAATGATTGTGAAACTGAATCGTATTCCCATAAATAATAATGTATCGGTCCCCAAACAGACTGTGTGCTATCTGATTGACGACATAAGGATCAATTTCAAAACTATGCACTGCTTTGAATTACCTTGCAATTATCGAACAAATTATTTTTATCTTTAAGAACTCATGGCACTTTAGAGATGACAATGTCAATTCTACGATTTTTTTCTTGCGAATTCTTATCAATTGGTTGAGATTCACCTAAACCGACAGCAGTCAATCGTTTTGCTGGCACTTTACCGCTATTAATCAGGAATGTTTTAATTGAATCTGCTCTTTTTTTGCTAAGTGCTTGATTCGTTCTCGCATCTCCAAGTGAATCACTATGCCCTTCAATTTTGACAGCATAGTCTTTGAATGCATCTTGTAGCAATATAGATGCAAGTTTCATAAAGGTTGGAAAAAATGTCTCATTTAAACGTGTGCTTGTGGTTGCAAATAGGTTGCCACTAATTCTAATGAGAGCTCCTTCCTCACGTTCTATGATGACCGCTTTCGGAATTTGTTGGACTGCCTCAACGAGAGCCGTTTGAGCAGAATCCTGATGTTTTGTCTTTTCAATAGCGCGGCGCAAGTAATCATGGCTTTGCTGCGCAGCGTCCATAGCAGCTGCGTATTCCTTTTTGGCAAGTGCTGCCTCCGCAGTGGCGAGAGCTGAAGTAGCCAATTCATACAGTTCTGGTGCCGATTGCGGTACCTTTGTCTGTGCTTGTTCTGTTACTGCTGCTTTAGCCGATGCCACAGCGCCTTCTGCTTTCTTTATCTTTGCTGTAAGTTCTTGCTGGGCGCGTTGACGATATTCTGCGACTTCAGAGATTGTAATCACTTTATCCATTATCTGCTCAACATCTTCCGCAGTCTGACGCGCTTCTCCATAACGACCTTCTTTGAACGCTTTTTTCGCGTTGTCCAATTGGGAGCGTGATTGTTGGAATTGTTTTGTGGCATGTGTGGCTGCATTCAGGGATTCTGCCCGATCAACCTTCAGTTGCGCACGTTCAATAGCAATAAGCGCGCTTGTTTCTGCTTCCGCACGGTCTTTCTGTTTCTGAATTGCCAGCTCATAAAGCTTATTAGCTTGTGTTTGTGCTTCTGCTGAAACTTTTTCTGCTTCAGTAAATTCCTTCCGCTCCAGGTGTGATGTCGCTAACGCAATTGCGGATTGGACTCGTTCATACTCAGCGGTTTCTATAATTTCAGGATAAGTTAGTTTTGCAATGGTGACAAATATCTCTGCCCCGGAAATCGGCACGCGAATTTCCGCACGCCGCAGAGCATCTTTTGTTTTTGTAAGATCCGTTGTGAGTGAACCCGCCTGCTGTTTTCCCGCTTCAATCTCTTTTAACTTTTGGGCAATTTCCATTGTCTTTATCTCATTACGGATCTTTTCCATTTCTATTTCATATTCTTTTTGGGTTATCACCTCTTGGTACATCTGTTCTTGGATTGCAATGAGTTGTCCACGTGCTTGTTGTTGTTTTGCTTTATACAAAGCGATTTGTGCTACAAGTTCTGCCTGATATGCGAATTCCATGCTTTGAGCAATATCTTCACGTTCCTGTGCTTGTTTGGCAAATTTTAGGAGTTTAACAGCACGGCTGTATTCATCGGTTGCTAATTGCTCAGCATCCAATTCAGCTGCGTTGGCAATTGCTTTCTGACCATTTTGGAGTTGTGTCTCAAGGAGAACACTATCAATTTCAAGTGACGTGCATCCGTAGCTAATTAGACATCCTATTAATAGCAGCCATCCATAAATTCGCATCGGAACTTCCTTTATTTGTTTTTGGCGGCGAGTTCTGCTCTCAGCTTTTCGAGATTATTCAGCACTTCTTCCGTTGCCTGTTGTTGTAATTCTAATTCGGCTTGTGCTTCCTTACCCTGTGCTTCATGCCGAACTGCTAATGACTTCTCTGTTGCAATTCGTGCATGGAGGTACGCTCGTAATGCCAATCGATACGCGCGTTCGACATCACCTGCTTGCAAAGCAGATTCAGCATTAGCAAGCATCTCTGTCGCCGAGTTAATTTCGGTGACTGCAACATCGCGCGCACCAACGGTTTCTGCAGCAGTAATACTTACCTTTGCATTATCCATTGTTTCAATTGCCAATTGTTCTACTTGCTTGCTACTGCAACCTAATATAGTAACTAATATTAGGGGCAAGATTAATTTTTTCACGCTAATTCCTCTTATTGAAAGTTCAAGATATTATACCGTTTCTAATTGAAAAATATCATATCGGATTTCTATGAAATATTTTGTAGGTCGGGTAGAAGCGATAACGAAACCCGACACGTAGTTCATATCATATAGCACCTGTCGGGTTTCGTTCCTCAACCCGACCTACAGGATAATGTCCCATCATCTAACAGGATTTTACAACATAGGGCAATAAGCAAAAAAGCCCCACACGCAGGTGAGGCTTTCGAAAACACACGCTAATACGCAGGACGTTCTGTGTAAACACTCACCTTGCGACGGTATTTATCTTTTCGCTCAAACCAGACATAACCATCAATCTTTGAGAAAAGCGTATAGTCTCTACCAACACCGACATTAGTGCCAGCATGTAAATGAGTCCCACGCTGTCGGACAAGGATGCTTCCTGCCGTAACATAGTTTCCTGCAAACCTTTTGACACCGAGCCGTTTTCCGATACTGTCACGACCATTGCGGGAACTTCCGCCACCTTTCTTATGTGCCATCGGATTCAACCTCCTCTCCATCAATCGTGGTAATTTCCTCACCACCAATTGCGGTAATTTTGATACGGGTAAATGATTGACGGTGACCTAACTTACGCTTGTACCCTTTTCTGCGCTTAGACTTAAAAACGACGATCTTTTTTGCACGTCCTTGCTGAACCACCTCACCCGTAACTGATATGTTTTCGAGATAAGGGGTGCCAGTTTGCAGCTGACCGTCTTCACCGGCAATCGCTAAAACAGAGGGGAACGTCACCGTTTCTCCAACGGCATTGTCTAACTTTTCTACATCTATGAGGCTTCCTACCTCAACACGATGCTGTTTCCCACCGCTTGCAAATACTGCATACATTTTACTTTCACTCCTTTTAGGTGTAGAAATTTCTAAGAATCAAAAGGAATTTTCTATTTTTAATTTTATGCTCTTTTAGATATATCGTAAAATACGTTTTACAAGAGCATTGGGCGCACCCTATTCACCCATATTTTATAATTCAATTCAGACAATTACATGATGCCACATTTTACGGCAAAAGTCAAGTCTTTTTAAAGAGTTATAGATATACCTCATAAATATAGAGGCAATACTAAGCTTCGTATTTTTAATGCCAAATTCACTTGATTGAGAGCTCAATCTAAAAACAGTTCCTCACCGTTTGCAGCAAAGATTCGATAGTCTTCAAGATGCAAGTCTGCGTCAGACTCCAGAGTCAATTCCAGTTTCAATGACTGTTTGAGTTCACGGAATTTCGCGGACATCTGTGCGTTGAGGTGTGAAATAATATGATCATTCGCCATAATCCGTAGTTTAGATTGCCGCGTTTGGCGATATGCTGCTTTAATTGCTCGGAACAATCCGATCGCAACGGTTTCAATTGACAGGACAGTCCCATGCCCTTCACAGTAAGGACATTGCTCGGTAAGCAAAGTAGATAAACTTTGCCGAGTACGCTGGCGTGTCATTTCCACCAGCCCTAAATCTGAAAAATGAAGGATATTGGTGCGTGCCTTATCTTTGCGCAGTGCTTCCCGGAGCATTTTGAAAACCTGTTTCCGATGTGTCGGTTCGTCCATGTCGATAAAGTCAACAACGATAATACCGCCTAAATCGCGCAGCTGAATTTGCCGTACCACTTCATCGACCGCTTCAAGATTTGCACTTAAAATTGTGTTATCCGGATCGGATTTACCGACAAACTGTCCCGTGTTGACATCAATTGAGACCATCGCTTCAGTTTGCTGGATGATGATGTGTCCGCCACACTTGAGCCAAATTTTTTCACCCAGTGCCTGCTGTAATTCTTCCTCTACACCATAAGCCTTAAAAAGAGCCGTATCTTCATTGTAAAGCGTTATTCGATCCAGCATGTCTGGCATTACAGAGGTGACATAATCAACTGTTTCTTTATAGCTGGATCGTGAATCAATTAGAAGTTGTTTAACTTCCTTGGTAAGCATATCGCGCACAATCCGGTTCGTGAAACTTACGTCTCTGCTAATTAAACTGGGTGCGGTTTTCTGTCTGGCTCGTTCGCGTACTTGTTTCCACTGATCGATTAGGGCTCGGATTTCTGCGGCAAATTCTTCTTCGCTCAAACCTTCAGCAGCGGTTCTAATAATAAAACCGCCCTCAACGTCAGCTTTCAAGTTTTGGGCTAAGTCGCGCAGTCGGTCACGCTCACTATCAGATTCAAGCCGTCGCGAAACGCCAATCGTGGACGAATTCGGCATATAGACAACATAACGTCCGGGGAGGGTAATGTTGCTGGTAACACGTGCCCCTTTACTGCCGATCGGTTCCTTCCCGACTTGTACAAGAAGTTCCTGATTCTTAGAAATGAGGTCGGTAATCAGAAATGGAAATCCTCTGCCGCCACGCGCCTTGTTTGATGGCGTTGCTTGTAAATCTAAGGTTGGTAACCCATCATCAGGTTTTCCGTTCTCAGCACTACTGTTATATTTCAGGTCTGAAATGTGCAGGAAAGCATGTCGGTCTAAACCGATATCGACAAAAGCTACCTGCATACCCGGTAACACATTTTCAACACGTCCTTTATATAGATTATTTAAGACAGGTTTTACCGCTTTTCGCTCAATTTGGATTTCATTTAATATTCCTTTTTCAAGGATTGCACAACGTGTTTCGTACTCATCGTCCGAAATAAGTATCTCCTTCTCCATTATTAGTGTTTCCTCCTATCATGCCTTTTCGTAAAGGCATCTCGGTAGTTAATTCAATCATCTCAAAAAGCGGCAGTTTTGTAAAAGAATGCTACGACAATCCAATTTCAGTGAAATTGCGGGTTTAATAAAATATTTTGAAACCCTAAGGTGGGAGTGTCGCTGCGTGTTATGAAAACGAGTAAAATAATTTACCATATTCTTATACCATCTAAAAGATCATTCAGGTTAGGTTTAACGTGAAAAATAACTATCCTTTCCGCGGTGTCAAAGTCACCACTGGCGTTATGAGTTCTCCCATTGAAATACCGCCATGTTGGAACCCACCCTGAAACTGCCGCTTATATTTATAAAAGTCATTTGGATAGACGAAATAATAGTCGTCTTTAGCGAGAATATAATCCTTGCTTGCGCTTTCGGCGGGTAACTGATATTCCCGCGGGTTTCGAATATGCACAGCTTGGTTTTCATCGCATGCTAAATTGTTCCCAATTTTAAAACGGAGGCTTGTGCTTGTGTCGCGATTGCCATAAGCACGGGTAGCCCGATTACAAAACTCCGAACCGTGGTCAGCGGTAAGCACAACGTGAACGCCTTGTTCAGCGATAAGGCGCAGAATATCGAACAGTGCTGAATGTGCAAACCAGGACCGGGCTACTGCTCGAAAAGCAGATTCATCTGGTGCAAGTTGTTGCAAAACTTCTGATTGTGAACGTTGGTGTGTCAATATATCAATGAAGTTAACAACTAATGTAGATAAACTAACCCGTGTAGCTGCAGCGACACGTTTTTTATATTCATTTCCTCCGCGTAAATCAAAGATCTTGAAATATTGGACTCCAGGTTTGATCCTGATTCCGTTTCTTTTTAAGTATTCTTCAAGCAGTTGCCGTTCGAATTGGTTTGTGCTGCCGCCATCTTCCGATTTCTCCTGCCAATACTGTGGAAGGTCTCTTGCCAATTCAGCTGGCAACATACCACTAAAGAGTGCGTTCCGAGAGTACATCGTTGCACTTGGCAAAATGGAAAAGCTATAATTCCGATCTATTGAGAAATAGGGGTACAAAAGTGGCTCTACTGCCATCCAATGATCGAGCCGGAAACAGTCTACCACAATAAAGTAGACAGGGGTTTTTGCTTGAAGCAATGGCATCACATGCTGGTCTAATACATCAACTGACAAAGGCGGTCTGTCTTGGCTTCCGTGCACCCATTCAGGATAATTTGCTTGCACAAAATCGGAAAATTCAGTATTGCACTCTTTTTTCTGTTCAAAGTGCGTCTCTTCTAAACCTTGTTCTGCCAACCGATCAGAAAGCAGATCCCATTCTAATAATTTGACATAGATGTCGATCCAGTCTTGCCAACCTGGCTGTGATGCCTTTAGTGCGTTAATCGTATTAAAGTCATTGGTGTAGCGACCCGGTATTTGGGTCTCCACAATCTGTTGTTGTTCAAGTATCCGTTTAAGAGTAGAAGCTATCTGTGCGACACCGATTGGCTTAACTAAAAAATCTGTCACCTGTTTTCCGAGGGCAACGTCGACAAATTTTTCATCACTTGACTGTGTCACGAGAATAACGGGGACTTGCGCATTAATAGTCCGAATTGTATCTAAAGTTGTCATCCCATCTTTTCCGGGCATCACTTGGTCAAGTAGGATCGCATCGTATTGTGTCTCAGTCTGTTTTAAGAGTTCGATCCCATCTTCACCGTTAGTGGCAGGGGTGACATCATATCCGCGAGTCTCTAAAAAACGCCTGTGCGGTAGTAATGCCTCAATTTCATCATCTATCCATAGAATTTTGTGCGATTTATTTGGCATATCAGTCCCTTTAAAACTCGCTAAGAAGTGTTACACGGTAACCGAATTTCAAATGTTGTCCCATCTGGGCTACTTTCGACTAAACGGATACTCCCGTGATGATAATCTCTAACAATTCGTTGAACGATTGTCAACCCAAGTCCCCATCCGTGTGTTTTCGTTGTCATACCCGGTTCAAAAATTACGCGTTGATTTTCGCTTGGAATTCCGCTGCCATTGTCTGAATATAGAATTACAACATGTTTTTGGCGGTCATCATAAAGCGGTTCAATTTCAATATGCCCACTCTCTTTATGTATAGCATCTAACGAATTCCGAATTAGGTTTTCAAAAACCCACTGTAACAAATGTGCATTCGCAGAAATTGTAGGGACATCATGAGGTGTAACACTTATATCAATGTTTCGGCTGATTTGAGGTAGCCGCTTCTCAAAATATGTAAGTACTTCCTCAAGTACCTCCTCAAGGTTGACCTCATTTTTTGTCGGTTCTGTACCTATCATTCCGAACCGAGTGGTTGTTTTCTGCAGTCGTTTTAAGTCGCTCTGCATGTTTGTTGAAAGCTCCGCGAGGACTTCATCTTCAGTTTCTTGACTCCGTTCATCTAACAACTCAGTCCATGCTAACAAAGCAGAAATCGGAGTGCCGAGTTGATGTGCAGTTTCTTTTGCCAATCCACCCCAAATTGCCGCATGTTCATAAGATTTTATCCGTCGATAGATGAGAATAGAGCCAAAAGCGAAAAACGGTAAAACAATAGATAACACAATAGGCGTTATTAATAACCCATAAAACGATTTTATTTCATAATAAAAGTAACCTTCTTGCCAATCAGGTGTTGTTTGAATTGTAGCGAACGCGGGTGTATTTTGAACGAAGATTTTTGCGCGTTCTTTTTCCTCTGGTGTCGCATTCTCGGCGGTGATGACATCCTTCCACATCTGCCATTTCTGAGGATTCTTTTCAGTATCTGTAAATGCATAGGGAAGTTGTGCCAATTCACTTGGTGCTGCATACCCGTAATATAAATACCCCATAATCTGTATATCTTCTTTAAGGAACGGTATTTTACGCTGTTGATTCTTATTTTTCATCCGTTCCAATGCTGAAGTTAGCAATTCTTGCTCCTCTTGTGTTAACGATACAGTGTCACTTTCGTTGACTTTTTCATCTAATTTAGTGTCAATTCCTTGCGAGATTTCCACATTTCCATCGGCATCAGTGATAATAAAGGAAAACCTTCGCGATCGTCCCTCTGCATAAAGTTCTTGTCTCATTACCCGTAGCAGCCGTTCTTGTAGGACGCGGTCTTCAATGCTGGGCAATTCGGCGGCAAGGTTTACAAAGATTTCTATCTGCGCCTCTATATCAGTATTCAAATGAGAAATTTGGCGCGTATAATACGCAAACACAAAAATCAATATGCAAACACCGACACCGAAATAGATGAGCATTAACCCGCCAGTCGGGTAAGTAGATGTTGGATTACGATTCCACCTTGCCATAATACCCTCTGGACAAAATTTGGACACTTAAAATATGGGCATACTAATATTATATCCTATATGATTTGATTTTTCAAGTGAGTTTGCAAAACTGATGTCGTAATAGCGGTAAATTTCCGAAAATTCAGTATTTTCTTGACATCTCAACTTTCAAACTGTTAAAATTTATTTTGAAATGTCTGTAGTGCCCCTCACTGAACTGCAAAGATGTTTATCCAAGGCCACTAATTTTTACGCGCGCTATAGTTGATAATAAATTTTAGGACATGTGACAATACTGAATTAAATAAATACCTTGACAAATTGTGTCGTTTTTTCGTAAAATTCCGTTATAAGTACAAACGCTAACCGCATCTAAGACTAAGGAGCTAAACATGCTTACCCAGGATCAGATAGATTTTTACAATGAGAATGGCTATCTCAAAGTAGACCAGCTTTTCACATCAGAGGAGACCGAAGAGCTTGCATCTGAAATGGTGCAAATCATAAACAATTGGGGACAGGAAACAATCGGCTGGCCCGGACCGTGGCGGACCAAATACCTCAAAGAGGAAGACCAGCAAACTACTAAAGCAGTTTTTATGCACAACCCACACTTCTATTCTGCTACGTGGGGGCGAGTGATTTTCCATGAGCGTTTAACAGGGGCAGTCCGTTCACTCATCGGGGACACTGTGCAGTGGCATCATACTGTGTTGCATGCAAAGCCGCCCGACAAAGGCACGCCATTTCCCATGCATCAAGACTATCCGTTTTACCCGCACGATGGGCTTGATTTTGTTGATTGCCTCGTCCATCTTGACGATGCACCATTTGAAAGCGGGGCATTAAGGGTTGTACCAGGAAGTCATAAAGAGGGCCCCCGGGAACACATCACAGGAGAAGGCACTGCACCTCATTTGCCGACAGATAAATTCCATCCCGATTTTATTGACTCCATCCCGATTCCTGCAAAGGCTGGGGATGTCATCTTCTTTAGTTATTGCCTCATCCATTGGTCTGAAGTTAATCGAACTGATCAATGGCGGAAGGCAGTCCGATTTGGATACCACACACCGGAAATGCGTCCAGTCGGCCGAGATCCGAAAGAGCCTTATAACAATATCATGGCTGGCGGTTTCAAAGTTAATCCTTCTGCAGGTGACATCCTTGCATAATAAAATTCTTATTGAAATGTCAAATCGTATTAAGCATCGGGTTAGTTTGTAAGCAAACTAACCCTAAATCTACCAGCGCCAATGAAGTCAAATGTCTTGGAAACTCAAGATTACATATCAGAATGGTGAATTTGGTGCCGAAAGGAAGGACATAGATGTCTTTATGTAAACAAATCCCAAATTTTCTTAAAAAGAATCAGGGAACCTTATTAAAACACCTTTTTTTGCTTTGTTTGATAAGTATATGCTCTGTTTTTGTAGCAAACGCACTCAGTCTGGAAGCTTCTCCATCTGATGCGGATTCGTCTCTCGCTGAAAAAGTATTTGAGAAATATCAAACATTTCTTCTGCGAGAAGACATCCAAGCACTGCTACCAACAATCCTTGAAGAAATCATAAAGCCAGCAAATCAAAAATTATTATCGTCAGAAACTATTAATTTAGTTGTGGATAATCCAGACCTACTCAAAACATTTGTGCCTGATATAGAGGACGAATTCATCACGTTATTAAAAGAGGACGAGGAAATACAAACGTTTCTAAGGGATGCCGATGTCCAAGCTTTACTTCAAAATCCAGAAGCGATTAACGAACTCGCAGCACTAATTGAGATGAGCCAACAGCCTCTTTTAGATCGAATTTTTGGAAGGTATCAAGAGTTTTTTCAACGACAAGATATTATGCAGCTACTTCCCAACGTCCTTGCGCAATTCAAGAACCCTGAGAATCAGGCACTTCTGCAACCAAATACGTTAACACTTGCAGTTGAAAATCCTGACCATCTCAAGGAAGTGTTACCGCAAATAAACGATGCGTTTATTATACTTCTCAAAGAGGATACTGAGGTTAAAGCACTAATTAACGATCCTGATTTCCAACAATTGCTGCAAGATCCAGCAGCAATTGATGAACTTGCTGCGTTACTGAATATCAACGTGATTGTCAGAATAGTTCCTGCCTCAGTTGAATCACCGAAAGTCGGAGAACAACTTGTCATTACTGTTGACATTGCTAACGGTTTTAATGTTGCCGGTTATCAAGGCATAGTTCAGTTTGACTCAACGGCACTCCGATATGTTTCATTGACGCACGGCACCTATCTTTCCGGTCAAGTGATTCCTGTTGCTACAAAAGCTACGGAAAATCAAGTCTCTTTTGCCCAAACTGCAATTGACACAACGGCAAGTACAGCAGAAGACACCCTTGTCACAATAACTTTTGATGTTCTTGAAGCCAAAGCATCAATGTTAACCTTATCTGGTGTCATAATTGGGGGTTTCGGTGGTACTTCTTTCCCGGTGACGATTGAAAACGTAGAAATCCTTGAACCGTCAAAACCGTGGGATGTCAATGGTGATGGATTCGTAAATATCCTGGATTTAACTTTTGTGGCATCTTTTTTCGGCAAAGAAGATGCACCACCTGAAGCTGATGTCAATGGGGACGGAAGCGTAAATATTTTAGATTTAACGCTTGTTGCCAGCCATTTCGGTGAGTAATACCAAATTAACGCGTTAATTTGGTATTAGTCAGGTTTCGCTTGTGTCCTATCCATACTACGGACTTATCAAAAAAAGGACGAGGCACAGATGCCTCGTCCACAAATGATTTATAAAATGGACTGTAAAAAGTCTATTATTTCGTTCTGCTACTTAGTCTTGAGTTTTCCCCAAGTAACAGCGATCTTGCCAGATGCTTCTACAGCAGTTGGGTTACTTTCCATGACTGAAGCGATTTCGGCTTCACTCAGCGCACGGTTATACACCCGCACCTCATCGATTATACCCTTGAAAAGATATTCATGATTGGCGCGTTCATTTGCCCCTGCCCCGATGAGAAATTCCTGTTTTGAATTGAGACTGATTGCAGAATCTGTTTCTCCCACAAATTCTCCATTTACGTAGAATTTCTGTTTGCCATCAGCAAGGGTGCCAGCAAGGTGGTCCCATTCACCCAGATTGATATCGGGGCCTGTAATAGGGGCCCATTTATTTCCAACACCAGTCCAAAACTGCCATTTATTGCCGGGTTCCGCGTAGATGATATATCCACTTACCGGAGGTTCATCACGACCGGAAATAACAGCGCGATGATTCGCACTCCCCGGTTCAACGTTTGCCCAAGCAGTTATAGTGAAGGCTTCTTGATTAAGATCCGCATGATAAGGCACATTCACCTCATCCCCATCTTGATCAAATTCAAGAGCGCCGCCGAAGTACCCATCCTTAGTCCATTGTGGGTCTCCCATCAATGTACCATCGTGTCCGTTGCCGCTTGAATCGCTTGCAGTGTCACCAGATCCTTCATTAAATGCCCAATAGGCTACAAGGCCGTCAGTAACTGCTT